>NZ_JAMXYB010000041.1:0-19718 GCF_024129495.1 Acinetobacter sp. S4400-12
ACACAGTTGGTCACGACTTTATGTTCAGTGTCTTCACCTGGTTCAGAATCACCGCCATCAATTTCTTCATGACGACCACGAACCACGACTTCAACTGCATCGACTTCACCAGTGTCATCACGCTGATAAGCACCAGTAAAACGCATGTACACGCCATCGATCTTTTCCATACCGTACTGGCGTAATGTGAGCAGGTCTAAACCACCGAATGTGGATTCAAGCACCAAGCCATCATCAGACATACCCATGTCTGTTTTGACTGTGCCATTCATACCGCCACCACGGTAATCTTCAGTTTTACGACCTAATTTTGGTAAAACCACGGTTTTGATTTCACCTAAATAACTTTCACCTTCATTGAAAAGGTTCATGTTCTTGAGTTTGCTAGGTAATCCCATGCGTTAATTCCTTATGCTGTAATCGAAGCAGCGAAATCAGCCAAATAGCTGTCTGTAATGCGCTGACGGAAACGAAGATCTTCAAGCGGTGGCACTGGCGTATAGTCATAGTCAATATTGAGCTGACCATCTTTCAGCGTTTCTTTGCTGTTTGATTCAGGGTCATACCAAGAGTCACCACCCATGAGATAACCAAGGCGCGTCCATTCACGCTGTTTGGACTTAATACCTTCGATCATGTCTGTGACCAATGAAGGGTGCATTGGTTTATCGATTGCCCACATATGTGCTTCAGCAATCGTATCTGCCATGATTTGTGCAGTACGTGTGTAGTTCTCGAATGGGAATAAAGGATCGTCTGAACAAGTACGTGAGCCCCAGAAACGGAAGCCATCTTGCTGAATGAGCGTGGTGATTTGATTGCTGTTGAGATATCCGGCATCCGTTGCAGGGTCTTGCAGATCCCAAGTCACATCGGCATCAATGCCAGTGACACCTTGAACAGCCACGTTGGACAGTGTTTTGTGCCAGCCAATTTCATTGTCGATCTTGGCACGTAAGCCCATTGCACATGCCACCGCTGGAACGGTTTCGGTCTGTGCTGTATCGACATTGAATGCCACAAAGTTTGGCCAGATGATCATGAGTTCACGCGATCCAAATGCATCACGATACGCCACGACTTCTTCTTTGGTTTGACATCCCCATGCATAGGCATAAGCAAAGGCACGCAGTTTCGGTGCAATGGCAGCAAGTTCAGTGGCTACAGGTTGAGTATCCAGACCAGGTGCGCCAATGATACGTGGCTGAACACCTAACTTGGTTTTGGCTGTGAGTAGTGCTTTTAAGCCGGTGTATTTACCTTGAGCCGTTACGGTACCCACGACATTGGCAGTCTGTGCAGCTTCTTCTTCAGCTGTTGCCACACGAACCACCACACAAAGTGAATTGGTTTGATTGGCCATGGCCTGCAATGCGGTTTTTAAGGTGCCTTGTGTGCCAGCTTTGGCCACTGCAGCTTGAATGTTGGTGAGTAGTACTGGTGTATCCAATGGGAATACAAGTGGATCTGCATCTTCTGCAGTCGCAACTAAGCCCTGAACAGCAGTTGCAATGGTTCGGATTGGTCGTGTGCCTTCATTAATTTCTAAGACACGCAGACCGTGGTGATAATCTGCCATAAAAAAAGCCTGTTATTGGAGGTTTTAATTCAATAGACAGGCTTGCATTAGTTTAAGGCAGTGTTAAGTTTTGGAAATTGTGAAACTAGGTTTATACAATTCCCAACTATTTGGCGTTAATCAAAGACATGACATCTGGGTTTTGTGCCAAAAACTCAGCCAATTTTTCTTCTGGTGTCACGCTTTGCTGAACTTCAGGCTTTTGGATTAGTTCCCACTTGAAGCCATTCCAACGTGGCCATTGATCATCTGGCCACGTCGATGGTGGTGCAGTTTCAACACAACCTGCAGGGATGGCAAATACTCCTGGCTCGAGTGGCGATTCATCTGCCACTGTTTCACCGACAAACAGACCAGAATAATTGGTTTGATACACTGTCATCTGATTCATGATCTATTCCTTAATAGCGGATGCATGCAAGTAATGCGATGTTACGTGGACGGTTTTCATTGCCGACTGTACCAGCTGGGTTTGGGTTCTGATCTAGGTATTCGGTACCATCATTTGTAAAATATAAATAGTTATCCCAATCGAGACCACCCTTTGTACCCATATACCCTCGATTTGATGAATTTCCGAAAATCCATCCACCAGTGGCTTCACCAAAGCTCAAATGTTTATGCTTAAGTACTTGTTGAGTCTGTTTACTGCCTACCACACGACCAGCATCAATACCACGACCATCATCGGCAAAACGTGGAAATTCACCACGTGCATCAGGCACGTTAAATGTATTTACACCATCACCTGCACCATAATATGTACCAATTGCTGCAAATAAATCGGCATAAGCAGTACGCGAATATGCTGCACCATTACATTTTAATAAACGATAGCCGGTCGGTATGTTTTTTGCAGCCAACATAATGACAGTACCAGGTGGACAGTCATTAAATTTGGCTTCATCTGCACTCATGACGCCCAAGTTTTGACGTGCCAATGGTTTATTCAGTACATCTGATAAGTTGTTTTTCTGTGCCAATGGGTAGGGTGCAGCACCTAGCGGTTCATTCTGCACGATCAGGATTTTTGCACCAGGATAAGTTTTGCCTAAAGTGATACGTGTCGCTGATGTGGCACGCCAACCATCTGCACCAGTCTTATTGGTAATACGGTCGCCATTGATATAAACCGCTGCACCAGTGGTGGTTGTTTCACTCAGATCCACAATGAGTTGATCCGCCACCAGTGACTGTTCCTCTTCAATGGTGTTGACGAATACTTCTGCAGATCCAGCATCTGCCCATTCAGTGTCACCATCGGCATTGGATTTTTTCTTCAGCACTTGACCATTTGTACCGCCTGGAAACATATTGGCTGGTGTGAGTGTATTCAGGATCCATTGGTGCGTGGCAATGATCACGTTCGGGTCAAAGTTTAGTTCAAGTACTTCAGGGTTTGAAATCACGAATGGAATTCGATAAACCGAATCTTGTGTGACACCTTCTGCCAGTGTGGGCTTATGGACTTCAGGTGTGTTGCCGACCAGTACCATGTTGCCATTGCGGTCAAATAGCGCGATTTCACGAACAACAAAGCCTTCAACCGTGACGGGTATGATCATTTCAGCGGTGTATTTATTTTCATTTTCAGGATCTTGATAAATTCGATTGATAGTTGCACGGTATTTTTCTCGAATTAGCTGAATCATTGATTCATTCGGAATCATTGCATTACCACCGCCATCACCAACTGCAAAGTGGGTGATTTCAATGGTACGTTGTTGGCTGACCGCTTGTGATACAAGGGCAAGGCCAGTGGCTGTGTAGATTGTTTTATAAGCCATTCCAAATACTCCAAAATTCTTAACCATTCATTAATGATAAAACTTGTGTGATTTCAGAATCGCTTAATTTACGATTATAAAAAATCGCTTTTGTAATAATTAAGTTTGGCCCTTTACCTGCAGCTGAAGATGTACTTGCAAGTGTTGCTCGACCACCAACAGCCGTGATCTCAGTAGAGTCACTAATGCTGATTAATGCGCTATTATTAATACCAATCGTTGCATTTTGCTTATCAAAAGCAATTGCATAGTTATTTTTCTTACCAAGAACACTTGATCCCGATGCTGTTGCAAGTGTTGACCCATTATTTTGTTTCGTGAGTGTCACAGCTTGCGACATCCCATCAAATGCACGCAATTCGTCAAAAATAAAGCCGTTTGAAGCAGTTGCTGTGAATACTTGGAACGCTTGAAAACGATGCGTTACTGAACCTTGTGTTTCAAAATCGCCATCTAACTGATGTGTTTCTAGAATGATTGTTCCTTGCGATCCAATCATTTTGCCTGCTTGGACTTGGTTTAAGTTGATAATGTCTCGGTCAGTTGCAACTGCTGCATTAGTTGTAATGATGCGGGTCGGTTCAATTGCAGCAGTACCGTCAATTTGAGCTAATTCAATATATGATAACGATCCTGTAATTGTTGCTGTTACAGTAGCTGACGCAATGTTCCCACCAATAATATGTGTGTAAGTCAAGGGACTGTTTTCCGTGACCTCGCCACTGATTGCGCCAGATAGCGTCATTTTTCCCGAACCAACAACACGACCAACCCACTTTGATCCGACATTTAGTGCAAAAGTAACAGTCTGCGTAGCTGGAGATGCTGAATTTAGCAATTCATTTCGCTTAATTGAGCCACTTAACAAACCTTTTTTGGCTACTCGATCAACGTAATGCAAACGCGGTGTATTAATTGCTGCTGTAGCATAACTACCATCGGTTTTTTTATAACCACCAATGCTATTACGCACAACAGATATAACCTCATTAAGACTTAATGCCTCTTCTTGCCCATTGGTTTTAACCAGATAATTTTCAGTGTTAAAGTCAAAAAAACCAGAGTAATCATAAGGAATACTTTGTAGAAAAACATTACCGAGGTGTCTAGTTGCTGCAACATTTGATTTAATAATTACTGACATTTTTAAACTCCATAGTTTGTAAAATTTGTTTGTGTAACGTGCGCTTGCCAATTCGGGCTTGTAAATTCATCAGTTGTGTAAAAGACTTTCAAAGAGATTTTATCGCCTTCAAAAACTGGCAAGAATGTTGACTTATAAATATCAACACCTTCTGTAAATAAATTTGTGTTAAACGAAAAATCAGTAAAATTCTTCGCAACACCGACTAGCAGTTTGTCAGCAGTCGCATTTGACTCAAGATGTAGCAGCATCACTTGAGCATCACCAACCCACTTAACTTCTAAGTGCCACGGGCGCAGTTCGTTATATTGTCGTAAATATTCAACTTCTGACCAATTTTCCATGTCATACGATGTTTGATGTTGAATCGCATGATAATTGCCATCCGCTTTGTACATTCCAACCGTATACAGATGAAATAATCCAGTCTTGGGATCAAAAATAATGCTCGGTGATAACATCGAGTTTTGTAAGCGAGTTCGAATTGGATGAAGTTGCTTGATCTCAGACCATTCGCTGCCATTTTTTGTTGTGCGATATAGGATTTGATCATCAATATCAACACTTGTACGACGCAATGACTTACGCCAATAAATAACCAGTTCCCCGCGCATAGGATTGTATGTCATACCATTATCTGACAAGTGACCACTGATATATTCCGTCCCTGCTGTGCTTGGATCTACGTCAATTGGCATAGGCACCCCACCGCCGATAAGATGCCAATCTTTTAGTTCATCATCATTAGACCCATACATCCAAGGAATTTCATAATCCTCGACGGATGATGTATAAGGTGTAATGCAGCACCAATACTTATAGCCATGAAATGGGGCATCAAAGCGAATGAGATAAGGGTGGCAAACTCCGATACTTTCCGACCAGCGATTACCATTAAATCCAGCAATGTGAATTTGCTCTGTTGAAACCGGTAAAACCAGGTTGTTTTGCCATGTTTGACCTAATTTAAATGGTTGCGGCAATAATGGATAAGGAATCGGCGCTGTTTCAAGATTGTTTACAGTGCGATTATTTACAAAGTTCATTGCATCAATAGTGTAAAAATCATGAATTGTTTTTTTAGAATCAGTTTTTGCTTTCTGATTCAGAAAAGCATCTTGCACTGATTCAGCCATGCCCGCCAAATGCAATTTTGATTCCTGATCAAAATAAGCAATCACGTTTTGATCTTTGTCCAAGATCATATGACTTGCTGAATTTTCATCTGTTTGAGTGCTTTCTTTAAGTGTCGATATTTCTTGCTGAACTGGTTTATCAAGCCCTGTCAAAACAAGCGAACCATCTTCTTTGATTGCAGCAACTACGTTTTCATTTGCATCGATGAAAGTATGAGTATCCAGTCCTGAATTACTATCTAAGCTTTTGGTCTTTGAGCTTATTTCATCTACAGCACTTGCAATCTCAGTTTTGGCAAACAATTTTATTTCATCTGCTTTTTTATCTAACTTCTTGATTTCTTGCTGGACTGGCAAATCCAAACCGATCAATACAAGATCACCATCAACATTAAGGTAAGCAACAATGTTTTCGTTTGCATCTACAAAAATATGTGTAGATCCCTTTGAATCGACACTTCTCAGTTTATCATTCAATTCTCTTGTTTTTTCATTAGTATAAGATCTAGATTTTTCATATGGATCAAATGAGCTCTTAGCTAAAATTGATCCATTCCATCTGTTATTACCAACTCCCCAAGACCCAGAACCTGAATTGTTTTCTTCACCAATTACAACTGTACAGTTCAATGGCAAATTCGCTTTAGCAGCATTAAACTCAGCATAAGTACCAAACTCAAAGACACCCTGAACAATTTCAGATTTATTTGCTTTTTCCTGATTTAAAAATTCAGTTCGATCGGCAAGGGCAATGGCTTGTTCGTTTAGGTTGCCATTGACACCACCACGCGCAAGTTCATGTGTTTCGAGCAAACGGACTTCTGACCATTTTTTTTGACCTTGAATATTTGGCATTACATATCTACTCCATTCAATTTTTTTGTACCGTCTAATAACCACGTCCCATCTAGGTAAAGTCCACCTGCAGCTTTAACAAACTCAGATTCATGGCCAGCTTGAGTCATGGCGTTGACTTGTAAATTTGAAGGGCTTTCCAACATGACAGTGGTATCAACTAAGTGCGAACGTAAGTTTTTATATGCACGAACGACTTTAAATAATTCTTTGTAATCTGTGACAGATACGCTGTCTTGGCTCGTTTGAATATAAAGTTTGAATGTATATGGCTTGCCGACCGGCACCATGTTGAACCATTCCTGGACAATCACTGGAAAGCCTAAAGAGTTCAAAGCGACTTCAAGTGATTCAACTGTTCCTTTGATTGAATGGTTATATAGTGAGGTCTTAATCACTTGACGTTTCTGTGCATCCGACCAGTTTTTATTCCACACATCAACAGAACGTTCCCATGCTAACCAAGGTAAAACCTCAACTGGCGCATTCATGGGGTCATTGAAACTGCGAATATTGATTTCAACATTTGAAACACGTGCAAATGACGCTTCAAAATTCTGTTCAAACTTGGTTGAGTTTGGGGGCAAAAGCTTATTCATACAGTTGCCCTCACAATATTGATACCAGTGCAGAAAGCCACTTGGCCAATGGAGGTATCGATATTACCTGCAGGTGAAATCAGATTGACTCGACTGACACCAGGCTGATGCAATGCTTGATAAATCCCTGACAATGAAATGCCGTCATTAAATGAATGGCTTTTTTTCGTATATTCTTGAGCTGCCTTATAACAACTGTCTAAGACAATATTTTCATCTGGACCTTCATCAATAAAGATCTCAGCATCAATGCTGTAATTTAAAATTGATGCTGAATAAATGATGGGTTTATCTGTTAAAGGTCGTACTGATTTAGCATTTAAAGCAGCACTGACAACATTAAGTAAGTCTTCTGGAGCAGTACCATCACTTTCATTTGAAAGAACATAAATATTGCAAATACCAGTTGGATTTCCAGTTTCATCTAAAGGGGCATAAGGGTAAATATCTTTGACACGTGGGTCAGCATTTAAGCCATGAAAAATATATGAACCTTCACTGCCAGCTGTGGTCTGGCCTTCAGGTGCCAATTGCACACGTTTACGCAAAGAATCGTTAGACTCTTTCACTTCAGGTGAATTTTCTGTTGCTGGGCTGATGATTCGACGTTGTAAATTTCGTTCAGCTGCTTTGTGATCCAGATCATTGTCTTTTGCAAATGCCAGCAGTACTGCCAATGCTTGTTCATTAGATTCTTTACGGACCAACATTTCACGATAAGCAAAAGCTTCAGCCAGTTTCATGGCTGGATCTGACTCAAGATAACGTGGAAAATTTGGCTGAACGTCTTCCATACGCTGATAAAAGTCTTCAAGACCTTCTTTTAAAATGGTCTCAAAATCAATCTGACGCACCACATCAGGTGGATTCAGCTGTGATAAATCAATTGCGGTTAAATTTGAATTTGCCATTTACTGATCACTTATAAAGTTGCACCAAGATCCAATGGGATTTTTAAAGATTGGTTTTGATTGTTTGAAGTCATGGTGAGGTCTAAATCAATAACATGACGACCACCTTCAGATTCATATAAAGAAATTGAATTGGGCATGACACGTGGTTCCCACTGCAAAATGGCATTTGCTGTGGCAGCTTTGAGCTGTAATGCAGTAATTTCGTTAAATGGTGCATCAACTAATTGAGGAATTAGCGAACCATATTCACGACGCATGACACGTGAACCAATAGGGGTGGTCAAAATATCGTGGATAGACTGACGGATTTGATCTAATTCATCGGCAACCATTGCGCCTTGATCACGTGACATCATGGAATTGGTCCTCCAGAAGTTCCAGAACCAGGTTGAACACCTGATGTTTTATGGTTTTTCAGACTAATATCCCCAGCGGTGACATCATCTTCAGTGCTGAAATGACCTGATGAGTGACTGGATCCTTGAACCAACTGACTGCCACCCACGGTGTGATTGCCACTGATGACTGTGCTGCCGTTGGTTGTTTGATTGCCGTTTAAAGTTAAATCACCATTGATGGTGGTATTTCCGTTCACAGTGACACCACCATCTGCGGTCAAAACTGCAGTACCGCCACTGGGTAAAATTGCAGACAGATGATGGGCTGATACGTCATAAGCAATGACACAACCATCGGCAAACATACGGATTTTTTGATTAAGATCGTCGGATGGTGCAGGGTGGTCGTCGTTATAAAATCCGTACAAGACAAAACTTGTTGGACCGATTTCACCGCATGGCGATACCACAACACATTCTTCAGACTCAGATGGCATATCCCATGTGGTATCAGCACCTGAACGGACATTCAGACAGCGAATTTCAGGCGTGTCGATATCGCCAAGATTGACAATGACTCGGGCAATTGGTTTAGACGGATTGATGGTCTTGATGGTTCCAAAGCGAATTAGATTTTCAAGACGACGATTAAGGTCAGCACTCATGCCAACACTTTGCTGTATAGGTTTCTACATTTCAGCTGAGTAAAGTTGTATAAACCCATTTTCACAAGATGAAAGAATTTAAAGTTTGATATGTTTTAGAAATGAGTCTTCAACCAATTTAATTTCTTGATCTGTAAAACCAAGTAATTCACGTTTTGGATAGACCACATCCGGTGCACCTTTTTCTGCACGATCTTTTAAACCTTCCTGGTGAACACGTGCAATTCGAGCGACACGACCGACAAAGCCAATGGCAATAGAATCAGCAGTACTGAGTACTTTTAAATTGCTGGTGTTCTTTAATTTGGTGAACATTTTTCTTTTGATTTTACCCTTTTGTTCACGTAGGCGTTTACGTCGTGGCGTATAACTTGAACCATCTGGATTTTTCTGTTCAGAAATACGCTTGCCCTGACTTTTTCTTAAATCACGACCAATTTGCTTGGCAAGTCTTGCACGCTCACCTACCGACAGCCGTTCTAATAACGGCTGAAGATAATTGGCCAAGTCAAGCACATTGCTACTCATGGATTTTTACCTGGTGGTGTAAATGCCATTGACCAACCTTCTTTTTCAGGTGTGGTCCATGATGCCAATTCATGACCAGATGAATCGGTCAGTATGACGTTTGTAGGTTTTTCAAATGGTGTGTATTGCGGTTCAGCTGGATAACTGAGTTCAAGTTTTCCTTCTGCATTCTTTTTCACAACGACACGTTCAGTCAGTGGGATTTGGAAGTTGATATCGTATTTGCTGTTATCAATGAGTTCTGCTTCAAATGTTATGGCTTGTTTGCCTTTTTCATGATTGGCCATGAGCTCAGATTGATGTTCTGCAATCCATGTGAACAGCACAACACCGATCACATCAATATCACCAGCATAATCTGTGATGATGACATCAAGCGTATATGACTGCTCAAAACTAAAGCCACCTGACATTGTGCTTCGCAGGCTGCCTTGATTCGCAAAAATCAGTAAGCGATCCTGATCTGGGCTTAGATCAGGAATCGACTTGAGCAAATATTCTCTTAAATGATTTGGCTTTTTCATGCTGCTTTAGCACTCTTATAGTTGGGATCGAGGCGATTCATCACACGTAAAAACTTGCTGTCATAGCCTAGTTTTTTATAGTTTTTACCGTTGTATAGGGTAAAAACTACATGCCAATTTTCTTGACGAAATGCATCGATCAGCTTCCAGCGTTTGTCATCCACTTCACCAGACTTGGTTTCACAGTAACGAAGGAAGGCTTCAAACTGCAGGCTTTCACTTTGTTCATGTTGAGCCACAAAATCTTGCACAGATTTATAGCCAAGGTCTTTCCAGTTTTCACCCATCAGCTGAAAACGTCCCCATGATGCGGACTGCAATGCACATGATTCATCAAGATGTTTGGCTTGACTTAAACGTGTGTACTCAGCCGATCCACCGTGATAACCACCTGTTTTGGTGTTCACAATATTTGGATGTTTGGCCATCAAAGCATTGGCTTTGGTTTTGCCAAATTTCTGATTCAAATAGAAATACATGCGATGACGTTCAAATAAGATTTTCGGCTTGCCATTTGCCAAATAACCTTCACCCATGGTTTCAACTTCAGCAATCGCTTTGATCACAATGACCGGTACACCTAGACGTTTAGCACCTGCGATCAAGTCACTTTCTTTTAGAAGTTTGCTGGTGTCTTCACCGCGCAGTGCTTTTAATGTGTAATCACCAACTAAACCATCCACTTTCAAGTTTTTTAATTTCTGAAATTGAATGACGGCATATTCAGTATTTTCGCCAAAGTCACCATCAGCAGATAAAGGCTTTTTATTTTTTCCTGTCATGCCGGCTTTAGTAAGCAATTTTTGCAATTCAATGACGGCAAGACCTTTGGAACCGATTTTTAAAATACTCATGGCGTACTCCGTAACATTGAAATAACATTACCTTTACTGCGAAAAATAAAGATCAAGAGGAATACAGCAAGGATGGCATCCCATACCGTGACTGGATCCTTAATGAAAATGATGTGAATGCTTTGTGCCAAGAATGCACCAATCAAGACAGTTGCGAATAATCGCAATGAACAAGACTGCAGATGAAGGCGATCAAAGCATAAAATACGGAATGCACATGCCACATAACACAGCACGGCAATGATTGAAAAAATAGTTTGCGCCAATGGCGACAACATGAGTTGCATCATTTTTTATTCTCCTTTCCAAAGGTGTTGGATAGGGCCGAAAAGAATTTTGATGTTGTGGTGAAAATTTCATGCAAGGTGGATTTATTTACCCATGTCATGACTTTGACCAATACCGGTAAAGCAAACATACTGGTGAAACAAGCGATCACCGTGTGACTGTTTATACCTGTACGATTTGAAATTTCAGGTGCTAAGGCATAGCCCAGGGCAACGGATAACATGAGCGAAAAAATACGTTTTCCATAGCTCAGTGATTCTTGGGTAAATGCTAAAAATGCTGCACCAATTACGGCACCAAACAGTGCATCACCATTCACGAATGGAAGGAGTGATACCAATCCTGCAGAAGCGGTAATTGCGACAGTGGTTGATGTGGTTGGTTCAGCCATATTCTTGTTCTCAGTCCCAAAGCTGAATGCTTTGCGTTTTATTTTGTTGGGTTTGAATTTCTGGTAACTGAACCTTGGTACCCATCGGAAGAAATGGACCAAATGCAGACAGATGTGGATTGGCTTCAAGTACTGCTTCGACCACGCCAGATGAACGTCCATAATTGCGCCAACAAATAGCATCAACAGTGTCATCTTGAAGGGCATAAACAGTTTTCATTTAGACCAGCTCCACATTCAAACGACGAATTTTTTTTAAATCACGAATGGCAAAGCGCAGATCTCGACGGTAGTCGTCAATGGTTGGTGTCAATTCATCAGCTTTTTGGCCACCATTATTTGTAGTGTCATAGGCGCGATATTGTTCATTCAGTTCAGCACCAACAGCTGCAGCAACGGCACGGAAATATAAAACTTCAGTAATCGGTTTTGTCGTGGTACCTGAAGTAATGGTTTTTGTGCTGAGTTCAGCAAGTGTGGCTGCTTTTGATGTGAGTGATTCAAGTTGATCATTCACTTCAATAATGGCTGATTCAATTGCAGGGATTAAACGCGCATTGGTGACACTGCTATCAAAGCGCAATTTTTCACGAATGGCTTTTGAAGAAATTTCAGGAAAGAATTCTTCACTGGTGATGACAACATCTTCATTGTTGCGGTTGCCGTTTGCAATTAGTCCGGTCATTGTCATTCTCAATTAGTTGAGGGGTGGAGAATTGAGTTTGTAATTACACATAAAAATGTCATTACATCGTCAATTCTGCCCCTCGGTTGGCGCGGGGCACTCGTTACGTCGGATGAAACATCAAGTTGCCTTGATCATCGACGACCTGTGAACCATCTGCATTCAGCATGGGTTCAGGTGAATTTTGTAATTGTTCTTTGTAGAGCTTTTCAGCTTTTTTAAGATCCGTTTTACCGCCACAGTTTTCATTTTTGGCAATCGCCATTTTGATAAATGCTACTGCTTCGGATCCACGGTCTAACTGCAAGAAAGTACGACCAATTGCCAGATATAATTTGGCACGGATCTGGTCGTGCATATCATGGTTGGCAGTCAGTTGATTCGCTTTTTCCAGAACATCAAGTTTGAATACTTGGCCATCCTGATAGGTTTTGTGAGCAGCATTGCCAATTTCTTCAGCAACAATACTTGCAGTACTGCGACTAAATGAATCAGGCATTTTTAAGTTCTGTTCTAAAGCATATTCAGCAAGGATTAATCCTTGATTGAACAAGCCACAGTCAAAGCACCACAGCATGATGGTGGTGATCACTTCATCCTGTTCAACTTTTGCGCCTGACTGAACGACACCCAACACATAAGGCATGTGCTTTGGAATCAATTCTTTTTTTGCTTCAGCGCGTTTGTCTTGAGACTGGATTGAACGTAAAACATGAATGTCATTTTTTAGTTCGGTCAGTTGTAATTGGTAGACGCTTGCGTCTGGACGTACACCACCAAATTCATCAGCCTTGGCAGCTTCTTTTGCTGCCAAAGCCTGAAGGCGATGTCGTCGAGCTGGACTCAACATAAATCACCTATTATTCGATTGTGATGCCTTCAACCAATGCAACTTTTTCGTATGCTTCAATCACATACGCTTCATTTGAAGATTGATAATCTTCAATGCGGTTTTTGCTTGGTTTTTCTTGGATGTAACGACGTTTTGCATCTTTTTGATAGTAGATTGACAGGTTGTCAAAAGACGTGATCAAAAGTGCATTATCAGGGAAGTGTGGTACACGTGCTGCAGGTAAACCACCAATTTGTTTTTGGCTTAATAAAACCTGACCAGCCAATACATTGGTATTGTCAGACGCATCATTCACGATTGGGAAGTTTTTATCAGCCAACAGTGAACGACCACAGATCACGACGAGATCCGTATCATCTTGGTGAACTTCATCAATTAATTCATTGACTGCATCGACCACCAAAGCATCTAGGTTTTTATATGTACCAGCTGCACCCACGGTGACTGTTGACATCACACGATCAGGTGCATTAGTACGAATCTTTTGCAACCAACCAATATTCACGTCTTGCAATTTTGTATTTACAGTACGATCAGTTGTTGCTGCTGCAGATGTACCGTTGAAACCGATCATGATACGGTCCAAAGCAATTGCTTTAGCAACGGCATTAGTCCAACGTTGATGGAAGTCTGCGAAAACTGACCAAGCATCAAGTTTTGCATATGGAATCGCCACATCAAAATCAGTCTGCTTGCATTCGTATTTGTCTGAACCTAAACCAGTCGGATCAGTTGGTGTACGTTCACCATTGCCTGATGTATCAGTACGACCTGCAATTGTTTTATTGACAGATAAACCAATTGCTTCACCTGTTTGAGTATCGACAGGCATGACATTAATTTTTTGAAGAAATTCGCTTGAAGCCTGAATTTTTTCTTCCATTTTTTGAGCTGGTGCAGGTGCTACTGTAAATTGTACCTGTGCAGATTCAACACCGTTCAGTTCAGCAACTTTGGCTAAACTATGATTGAATTTTTTACGTGTATCGTTACGCATTTTTTTCTCGCTTATAAGCAATATTTATAGACTGCTGACAGTATTGAAACTATTAGCACTCAATTTGTTCAGAGAAGTTGCCAGTGTTTTCAGGTGCAGGTGGTGTACCTGGGTTTTCTTCACCTTCTAATTTGGTTTTCAGATCATTGAAGTCTTTTTCCAATTTGGAATGCTTGGTTTTAAGTTCCGAAAACTCAGTTTCGACCGTTTGCAATTTGGTCTGACTTGCACCAAAGGTTTTTGCAATCGCTTCAAGTGAGTCAGATACTTCTTTGAATTGGTCATTATTTTTATTGTCTTGTTGTTCTTGTTGTGGCTTCAACCAACCCAAAACTTTAGAAAACAGTCCTTTTGCTTCTGACTCAGGATCAGAACTGTCTTCAAACTGGAGATCCACTTCTTCAGCAGCAGTAAATAAATTGTCTTTATGCTGTTTTTTTGAAGTGAATGGATTTGCTTCAGGATTCTTAGAAGCAAATTCCATAATCTGTGTGCCTAAGGAAGCAGGCGTATCAGTGAATGCAATACCAACCAAATAAGCTTCATTGGTATCAGCAAAACTTGGATTTACTTCAATAGAATTGAATAATTTTTGTTTTTTACCGTGCAGTTCAATCAGATTGTCGAATGCTTCAAGCTGAGCATATAAACACCATTTTTTTTGGCCGTTAATGTCATCTTCTTGTGCTTTAAGTCCAAGTACTTTTGCATAATTTCCAAATTCAGAACTTGGAGAAATTCCACGAATATGCTCGATATTCGCTAAAGCAGTATAAGTATTTGGGTCATAATTCTTGGCCATTTGTTGAATCCAAGAAGCTTCAATGATGCGACCATCAGTCGTGGCACCAGCGACAGCAACTCGGTAAAATTTGGATTTCTTCATTTCTGAATCCTGTGTCTATGTCGATAGATAAAATCTATTTAAAGTAGTTAGCAGAATCGGAAGAACAGCCAGAACATTCAATCTAAGTGGGTTGTATAAACACTATTTCACAATATCAGTGCAATGAATAAAAACTGATGTGTTGGCTTAATGAGCCAATGGATAATGCACTTAATACCCCGAAAAACGTGACCTTTGATAAACGCCTTCTAGCAAAATTTTTGTATTGGATGGGGTGGCGAATCAGCTCGATTGCAGATCACATCGATGAACCTGATAAAAATGTTCACGCTTGGAAAACACGTGATGAATGGGACAAAGATGCACCAGTGGGTCGAGTCGGTGAAGCCTTAACTGCTCAATTGATCAAACTGATTATTCTTGAGAAAAAAACACCTGGTGATTACAAAGAAATTGATTTGCTCATGCGCCAGCTGGAGCGCATGGCACGAATCGCTAAATATTCTGATGGTGGCAATGAAACCGATCTAAATCCAAAACTAAAAAATAGAAATGCTGGACCACGTAAGCCAAAACAACCAAATGCACTAACTGAAGAACAAGTTGAAAAACTTCTTGAAGACTTTGATGAAGGCTTATTTGAATATCAAAAGGTCTGGTACCGTGCGCGTGAACAACGTAACCGTGCATTATTAAAATCACGTCAGATCGGTGCAACATTCTACTTTGCACGTGAAGCATTGATCAAAGCTGTCACCACTGGTCGAAATCAGATTTTCTTGTCTGCATCGAAAGCGCAGGCACATGGTTTTAAAACATATATCAAAAACTTTGTCATGCAGTCCATTGAAGTGGATCTGCAAGGCGACCCGATTTCAATCACATTGCCATGTGGTAATACCGTTCAGCTGATTTTCTTGGGTACCAATGCAAAAACAGCTCAGTCATACCATGGCGATTTGTATTTTGACGAATTCTTTTGGGTGCATGGCTTTGCGACTTTAAAAAAAGTGGCATCGGCAATGGCTGCCCAAAAACAATATAAAAAGACTTACTTCAGTACACCATCCAGTAAAACCCATGAAGCCTATGCATTCTGGACAGGGGACGCATTTAATAAAGGTCGCAGCAAAGAAAATCGAATTGAGATCGACACCAGTCACGCAAAATTAAGGGACGGTGGTTTATGTGGCGACAAGATGTGGCGACATATTGTCAATATTCAGGATGCTGAACGCCAGGGCTGTGATCTATTCGATATTGAAGAATTGATTGCAGAAAACAGTCCTGAAGAATTCGCCAATTTATATATGTGTGAATTTGTCGATGATGGTCACAGTGTTTTTCCACTGGCCATCGTTCAGCCATGTATGGTCGATTCATGGGAAGTATGGTCCAAAGATTTTAAGCCATTGGCATTGCGTCCATTTGGTAATAAACCAGTTTGGATTGGATACGATCCAGCAGAAAGTGGTGATAGTGCAGGGCTTGTGGTGATTGCACCACCTGAACCTGATTATCCAAAATTCCGACTGCTAGAACATCACCAATTCAAAGGCATGGACTTTGCCAGCCAAGCTCAATACATCAAAAAATTAACGACCAAATATAACGTCAAATATATCGGTTTAGATAAATCAGGTATGGGTACTGGCGTGGCGCAATTGGTCCTTGATTTCTTCCCGAATCTAACGACCTTCAATTATAGCGTCGATGTCAAAACACAATTGGTCATGAAAGCCATGGATGTGATCAATAAAGGACGTTTTGAATTTGATGCCGGATCCACTGACGTTGCAATGTCGATTATGGCAATTCGTAAAACACTAACGGCTTCACAAAGACAAATGACATTTGAAGCATCACGTGCAGAAAACATTGGTCATGCTGATTTGGCTTTTGCCATTTTCCATGCGTTTGCAAATGAACCGTTGACCCTTGATGACCAAACAAAATCTAAAAAATCCTCTATGGAGATTTACTAATGTCCGACAGCAAAGTGCAGGCATTTACATTCGGTGATGCTGAACCGGTGATGAATGGCCGTGACTTATCACAATTTTATGAAACATGGCTGTGTGGCAATTATTACGAACCACATATCAGTATGAATGCTTTGGCAAAATCCTTTAAGGCGATGCCTTATTTATCGACTGCAGTGTTTTATAAAAAGAATCAACTGGTGTCGTCATTCACGCCAAATAAATTGATCAGTTCATCTGAATTTGAACGAATAGCTTTTGACTACTTAGTATTTGGCAATGGCTATTTGCAGCGGATCGACAACCGTTTGAATGAACCACATCACTATGATGGGCTCATGGCCAAGTACACCAGACGCATGAAAAACTCGAATGAATTTTTGCAGCTGCTCAATGGTTTTGAAGAACATATTTTTAAACCTGGTACTGTCTGCCACATCAAAGGCATCGATGTCGATCAGGAAATTTATGGCACGCCTGAATATATCGCTGCACTTCAATCCGTTTGGCTGAATGAATCGGCAACTTTATTCCGTCGCAAGTATTACAACAACGGATCTCATGCCGGTTTCATCTTATACATGACCGATTCAGGCATTGATGACGATGACGTGGAAGGTTTGAAACAGGCCATGAAAGATTCACGTGGTCCAGGTAACTTCCGCAATTTATTCCTTCATGCACCAGGTGGGAAAAAGGATGGTTTACAACTGATTCCAATCAGTGAATTGGCTGCCAAGGATGAATTCTTAAATATTAAAAACGTCACACGTGATGATGTCCTTGCATCCCAAAGAACCCCACCACAATTGCTTGGCATTATTCCAAGTAATGCCGGTGGCTTTGGATCTATCAGTGAAGCGCGTGAAGCCTATTGGTATTCCGAAATTGTTCCACTTCAAAACTTATTCGCCAACACAGTGAACGAATGGGCAGGTGATCAGATCATCCGCTTCAAAGAGTTTCATCAACTTCAATTCAAACAGGAAAAATAAAAATGAATATTGCTTTGGCAATCAAGCATTGGAAATTTATCGTGATGGCTGCTTTGGCCATCGCTTTAGCATTTTCAGTCACCAGCTGCACAAGTAAGTCACATCAAATTGATTTACTCGAATCACAAAAAACTTTAGCCGAAACCCAACGCGATTTGGTTGCATCTCAACATGCCAATGAAGTGCATGAAGTAGAGCAGGCATGGTCACAAGATCTTCTGGAGTCAGAACGAAATGCAAATAAAAACTTACAAGTTGCGCTGGCTGCTGCCAGTGACAGTGCTTTGGCTGTTGACCGGTTGTCAAAGCAGATCAGTGATACCAACAAACGTTTGTCCACAGGTACCCATGAAGCCATCGTTGAATATGGAAAGACCTGCAACTTCGTACTCCAAACAATGGCAGAACGTGGTGGAGCAATCGCAGCAGCAGCTGATGGACACGCAATTGATGCAGAAAAATTAGACCAAGCATGGCCACAGCAAGTGAAGCCAAATAAGCAGAGCTGATCACAGCATTTTCAAGAAAATAAAAGCCCTCCATGTGTGAGGGCTTTTTTTTGGCCAAAATTCCAAAAAATACAAAAGCCGGTTCAAGGCGGGCGGTTGACCCCCCACCTCACCTGCCCAGTAAATGTGTCGAATATTCAACAGATTTGTGACCCTGACTGATGGGTGTCTAAGCCACAGCAGTAGCGGTGCATGACACAGCCGAATGCCAAAAAAACAGTTCTACATAATTCAACAGGGATTCTATGAATGCCTACAACTTGCGATTTATCAAAAGTTCCTTCAACTCAAACAATAATGCTAAAAAAAGGTTAGAAACAGTAAAATGAAAGGTTTTTAATATTTAAGTGTCTGATATTTAATAATTAAAATTCTAACCATGTAAAGGTTAGAAGTGGTTAGAAAAAATTTATAAAAGTTAAAATATTTATATAAAACAATAATATAAAAGGTTAGAACTTCTAACCATTTTTAGAGGTTAGAACTAACCATAATCTAACCAGTTTCTAACCTTTTTAAAATGGTAATTAATTTATATAAATCATATAATTGAATACTATTTTATAATTTTCTAACTTTTCTAACCTCTTTTTTTTCTCACCTGAAATTTTCAAAAACTTCAAAATCACATTAAAAAGCCTTTTCCAAACGTTGGTCATTGCTGTCATATATATGTGTGTGATCTCTACATCTGATATATTTTCTGAACTACATACCAGGTGTGATGCTATGAACTTCAGCGTTTCTGTTATTGAAGAATTTGGTGGCTATGAGAAAGTCATGGAAAAATTAAAGAATCCTTTATTCTGTTTCCTACACAATGTTGCTGCACTTGAAAACCATCTGATTGAGTACCGTAGAGAAAAGAAAATATTCATATCTGGTGATAAGGTTGTTCTAGATAATGATGACCGTAAGATTTATGAAATAGATTTTAAAGATGAAAGACATTGTGCTTTTTTTATGAAATGTGGAAAAGCCTTTTCCTATTCACTTGTACTAAGACACGCTCATAAAATAGAAATAGAAGAAAATATACGGATCTGTATTTGATTTAAAATTCACTGGTACCTTCATTCGTGAGGGTACCAGTGCATGAGTTCAATTCCTGAATAAGAAATCAAACTCATACCGAGTGCATTTTTTGATTTGTTATACAGGAGTTATACGTAAACAGATTTTTATAAGAATTTTATTTAAAAATTAGATATTTAATAGCTGAATTAGGTAGCCGCCACCTCCACCAAA
>NZ_JAMXYB010000042.1:0-18006 GCF_024129495.1 Acinetobacter sp. S4400-12
CGGCTTTGGCTTTAGCTGCCGCATCGGCTTTTGCTTTGGCATCAGCATCTGCCTTACGTTTTGCATCCGCCTCAGCTTTACGTTTTGCATCCGCATCCACCTTACGTTTTGCATCTGCCTCAGCTTTGACTTTGGCATCGGTATCAGCTTTACGTTTGGCCTCCGCGTCAGCTTTCGCCTTTGCAGCATCGGCTTTTTGTTTGGCGGCCAAATCCGCTTTTTTCTGAGCTTCTAATTTGGCTTTTTGTGCAGCATCGGCTTTACGCTGTGTGTCAAGCTCGGCCTTACGGGCAGCGTCGGCTTCAGCTTTGGATTTCTGCGCTGACTCAGCTTTGGCTTTAGCAGCTGCCTCTTTAGCCTGTTCGGCTGCTTTCGCGCGTTTTGCAGCTTCAGCTGCTTGCTGGGCGGCCTTGGCTTGAGCAAGCTCTGCTGCTTTCGCTTCTTGCTGGGCTTTTTGAATATCGATCTGTGGTGGTGATGGTGCAGGTTGCGGTGCCGGAGGGGTTGGTGCAGCTGCTGTTGGAACCACCGGGGCAGGCTCTACACTCGGTTCAGCTGTTTGGGTAATTTCTTCTGCCACATTTTCATGGGCTGTTTCTTCAAACTCGGTTTTTTCGTGAGTCAGCGGTTTTAAGTCCTCAGGTTTGATCAGGACCGTTTTGATCTGTTTTGGTGGTTCGGGTGGCTTACTCATGCCCAGAAAAAGTAGGCCCACCAAAGCAACAGCGTGGATTCCCAAGGTAAATCCAATCGCCACTGCTTTTTGCTGAAAGGGTGGTTTCTGATAATTTTTCATACTTTATTCTAATGGTTTGGTCAGTAAACCGACTTGGGACAGACCGGCATCTTGCAGGCTCGACATCAGCGCCATGACATCGCCATAAGGACGGGTGGTGTGACCGTTGATCACGACATTCAGCAGCTTGTTATTCTTCTCAGCCTCGGTCTGCGCTTCCACCAAAGTCTGGCTCAACTCAGCTAGTGTGACTGGGCCTGTGGTCTGGTTTTTGTAGTCCAGATAATAGGTTCCATCTTCTTTCAGCGTGACAATAGTGGGTGCATCTTTAGATTCGATGGGTAGGCCATTGGCCTGAGGCAAGTCAACTTTAATACCGCTGGTAATCATGGGAGCCGTCACCATGAAAATAACCAGAAGTACCAGCATAACATCGATATAAGGTACGACATTCATGTCACTTTTCAGTGGTTTTTTAATACGCGCAAAGCGTCCTGCACCTTGAATAGCCATTAGTTCGTGTCCTGTGTTACGCCCACCGACTGACGTTGCAGCAGCGCCACCATTTCTTCAGCAAACAGGGCACGATCTGAGTACAGGGTTTCGCCTTTAGTGGTGAAATGGTTAAAAGCCAATACAGCTGGAATTGCTGCAAACAGGCCAATAGCTGTAGCAATCAGCGCTTCTGCAATGCCCGGTGCAACGGTGGCCAGCATTACCTGCTCGACATCAGCCAAGCCAATAAAGGCATTCATGATGCCCCAGACCGTACCAAAAAGACCGACATAGGGTGCAACTGAGCCAATGCTGGCCAAAGCTCCCAATCCCTGTTCAAGTTGTCCCTGATCACGACTGAGGCCGACACGCAGAATACGCTCTGTGCCTTCAATGGACTGGGTAGTCGGCGCATGACGCTTTTTCAGTTTCAGGAACTCACCCAGACCTTGATAGAAAATATCCTCAAGACCGGTACGTTTAGAATTTAGCTGAGCATTGTTATACAAGGTTTTCAGTTCGGCCCCTGACCAGAAAATTTTCTGGAAATGCTGGTCTTCAGCCTGAGCCTTTTTATAGCTCATATATAACTTGGCAATCAGATACCAGCTGTACAATGAGGCTAACAGCAAAGAAAGCATCACCAGTTGTACGACAGGGCTTGCTTGTAAAATAAGATCTGAAACTTGAAGAGATGATTCTAACTGAGTTGCCATAGTTGTTACGTGTGCCAATTAATTTTTTTAGTCTTGTTCCAATTCTTTTCGAATCAGTTCGCGTATTTCATCTGGAAGTCGACGCGGTTTCATTTCTGCACTAATACATGCCAACTCTACCTCGCCAGATGCAAGCATGATTTCACCACGATAAATATTTTGTTGCAATACAAATGATGAAGCTTTACATGAAATGACACGTGCAGTAACAGTAATTAAATCATCCATTAAAATTGGACGCATATACTTCACGCTAATTTTGTGCACAACAAAGTTATAGTCGGACTGATGCCAGTAATGACTGACGCCAGCCGCACGTAACCATTCGGTACGGGTACGTTCCATATAGCGAATATGGTTGGCGTGATAGACAATGCCACCCGCATCAGTATCTTCAATATAGACGCGGATATTGAATTCAAAGTGATTCGCCATAGTTTTGTTCCATGCAGGTTTTACGAAATATTTGCTTGTTTTAAAAGGTGGGGCAAGGTTTAAAATCTACTCTATTCCTTCCTGAAGCCAAGCAAATTAGCGCGTCAAAGTTTAGCATTGTGAGCCTTGAGACCAATGGCACAAGATGTCAAATCTGAATCGGCACGTTATTGCGTCTGTAGAGCGCAGTCAATTGCTTATTTATGAGGCAATCTTAGCAGGGTGAGTACCTTGACTCACCTATATCTGAATAGGGGGAAATCCGCTTGTGTTGTTGTGTTTTTAGCTCATTTGAGTCTGCTGAGTGATTTTAATGACGGCAAATGTTTTAGCAGTACTCAGAGCATAACTGTATATACCCGGTCTATCCGGTATGAATAACCTGGTTTCTTACCCAAGTCACGACTGACAAACGCTAAGGATTCTCTGCGTTACCCATAAGGACAGGATGATATGAAAATGCTCAATATTGACCGAAAACCATAAGGGAGCCTTTACTCCCTTTTCGTTATTTATCCTTTGGTTCAGGTGGAGTCATGCCAAATTGTAAATACGCCATATTGGTGGCAATACGTCCACGTGCAGTTCGCATGACATAACCTTGCTGAATTAAGTAAGGTTCAATCACATCTTCCAGAGTCCCGGAGTCCTCTGCCATGGCCGCTGCCACGGCTTCAACACCCGCAGGGCCACCCTCAAAACGTTCCAGTAACATCGACAGGTAACGGCGATCTAAAGTATCCAGGCCATCTTTATCGACATTCAACATATCCAGCGCACGTTGTGCCATGTCCTGAGTGACTTCACCAGTGCCTTTGACCTGTGCATAGTCACGTACGCGGCGCAGTAAACGGTTGGCAATACGTGGTGTGCCACGGGCACGGCGGGCGATTTCTTTTGCACCATCGTCTGTCATTGGGACATCCATTAAGCTGGCTGAACGTGACACAATATGGGTCAGGTCAGCAACAGAATAGAACTCTAAACGCTGCACAATGCCAAAACGGTCACGTAGGGGAGAGGTCAGCAGACCAGCCCGTGTGGTTGCCGCCACTAGTGTAAATGGAGGTAAATCCAGTTTGATTGAACGGGCAGCCGGACCTTCACCAATCATGATGTCTAGCTGATAGTCCTCCATCGCTGGGTATAGAATTTCTTCAATTACTGGGGAAAGGCGGTGAATTTCATCAATAAATAAAACATCACCCTCTTCAAGGTTGGTCAGCATCGCTGCCAGATCACCCGCACGTTCCAACACTGGGCCTGAAGTGGATTTTAAGTTGCCGCCCATTTCACGGGCAATAATATTGGCCAGTGTGGTTTTTCCAAGGCCGGGAGGGCCAAAAATAAGCGTATGGTCGAGGGCTTCTTCACGGCCACGAGCAGCGCCAATAAAGATTTCCATTTGTTCACGGACCACGGGCTGACCGATGTAGTCATCGAGGGAGGTCGGACGGATGGCACGATCAAAATGATCTTCGGGTTTTTCAGAACCACTGATGAGACGGTCTTGCATATCGATTTAATTCATCTCTTTATTGAAGCTGTTTGATGCTGTTGGGACAGCCTCAAATAATGATTTGTGTTTAACGGCCATTACGTAGGCGGTATTTTACTTTTGACAGGGCAAAAGTAACAAAACCCTTTGTTAGATTGAGGATATGTCCCTATATCCCAATCTAACGGACGACATCCATGTCGTCTAACGTGTAGTAAAACTAAATGCTTAACATATGTGGTTGACGTTAATCATTAGCGATTCATCGATTTTAATGCTGCACGGATGATGTCACTGGCTTCTGTGAAGTCGGCTTTCACTGCATTAATCAGTTTTTGTGCTTCAGCAGGTTTGTAGCCTAATGACTGTAATGCAGCTTCGGCTTCGGCCACTGCAGAGTTCCCCATAAACTGAATCTGGGGTGCAGTAGAATTGGCCGGTGTGGTACCTGTGGCCATCGCCTTAAAGCGGTCTCGCAGCTCAATCATCAGGCGTTCAGCGGTTTTTTTGCCCACCCCCGGTACTTTGACCAAGGTGTTGAGGTCTTCGTTCTCAACTGTGTGAATCAGCATTTCTACACTTAACGTTGACAGAATACCCAGTGCCATTTTGGGGCCAACGCCATTCACCTTTAATAAGGTCCGGAAAATGGTTTTTTCCTGGGCATTTAAAAAGCCATAGAGTAACTGCGCATCTTCACGTACGGCCAGATGTGTCCACAGGGTAATGTGCTGACCTTTCTGGAGCTGGCAAAAGGTGGTAAGTGGTGTATCAATTTCATAACCCACGCCATTTACATTTAACAGGACAGTCGGTGCTTCAAGCGCCAGTACTTCACCAATTAGGCATCCAATCATCTTTTATCATCACTAAATTCAGTTTGTAGCATAGTAGTCAGCATTTTCAGTAAAGGCAAAACCACTGCTGCACAATAGGGGGTTTTGCTGTCATCATCACTTAATACAGCAGGATATTTTATAATAATCCGACTTTATTGCCCTGTAATTCCTGTGACAGGTTATAGGCCTGATGATCAGAAAATTTTGAGATAATATCCAGGACCTGCATAATATTTTCATAATGGCTGGCTGTGAAATTCGCACCTGAGCGTTGCAGAATCGACATCAGGCGCTGTTCCTTAAAGCTCAGCGTTTTATGCGGTATAGTCAGCGGAATAAATGCATCCAGAATATTCTGCAAGCATTGATGAGCAATGATTTCCAGTCCTGCTTTTTGCGGATGCTCAAAAATCCTGTCACGCGCCAGTTCTTTGGCCCGGTCAATCCCGCTTTCAATATCTGCTGTGCAATATTGCAATAACCCACCCTGTAACTGGCCCGATAAAATCTGGTTATGATGTCGGGCAAAGGCCGTGGTCACTTCATTCACCAGGCGTTTCATCACACGGCCACGCAAGGCGGCAATTTTCTGCTGCCAGGTGGTATTGTCCATGGCTATCTCGGATGGAACACCATAGTCGCCTAACAGATTTAAAAATACCGGCTCTACTTCCTCATAACTCAGCATATTCAGGCTGATGCCATCTTCCAGGTCAATCAGGGCATAACAGATGTCATCGGCTGCTTCGAGCAGATAGGTGAGTGGGTGACGGCAGTATTGATACTCGTCTAACTGGATCAGTCCAAGCTCTTCTGCGATCTGTTTTAAAATATCTTTTTCCGCCTGATAACAGCCAAATTTGGCTCGTTGACTGGCCGGGCGGTCACCTTGAGATGCAATGGTTTTGGACAGCCACGGATATTTTAAATAAGCGCCTAAAGTGGCATACGTCAGGCGCATGCCACCGTCGTTGGGATGATAGTCAATCTTGGTCAGCAGGCGCAGACCTTGGGCATTGCCCTCAAACTGGCGTACATCGGCTTCCTGCTCGGCACTCAAATCTTTTAAGAAGTCCGTATGCGATACATCATCAAACCATTCCCGAATTGCATATTCACCCGCATGACCAAAGGGCGGATTACCAATATCATGCGCCAGACAGGCTGCCTGAATAATGGCACCGACATCTGCCGGGGAAATCCAGGGTGGCAGCCGGTCTTTAATTTTCTCTGCTGCCAGCATTCCCAGCGAGCGTCCAATACAGGACACTTCAAGCGAATGGGTTAAACGGGTGTGAATCCCGTCATGCTGGGTCAGGGGGTGAACCTGCGTTTTACGGTTCAGCTGCCGGAAGCTCTGGGAAAAAATAATCCGGTCATAATCTTTATGGAACGGGCTGCGGGCCAGTTCAGTACTTTGCTTTTTACTACCAATCCGAACTGTGGAAAGCAGTTCTAACCAACGCATTTGAGTCATTTATCATTATTCAGTTCTTTGCTCTGTGCATCATGCCAAAAAAGTGACGACAGCACTAGGGTGCTGCGACATGAATTGTCGGAACACACAAAACTCTGTGGAAATTTCAGTTGAACAGTTGCCATAAAAAACAGGTCATATTGACCTGTTTTTGTCTCATGGGAGTGGTGTACTAAAGCAAATCTTCACCACTGATCTTGGCTTCCTGGATGTCTTTATAGACTCCCATACAAATGACGAACAGAATCATCGTCGCCACCAAGGGCCAAAAAAGTACATATAGGGTCATAAATTGACTACTCATCTGAAATCTCCTTATTTACTTTTCTCAGATACCTGGTGAAACTCAATCACCATTTTATTGATTTGTTTAAAATCAAATCGTTCTTTGCTATTCATTAAAGTCAGGACGGTACAGACAATGGCGCTGCTGCCATAGGCGGTCAGAGAACTCAATAGCGTGCCATAATCACGCAGGAAGCCGATGGTCCATGGAAGGAAGCCGATACTGGCCAGAATGCCGACCACCAGGCCAACTTTCTTGCCAAAGAAGCCAAAGCTCATCAGACCCAGTACCACACCAATACCGAGGGTGGCCATAAGCTCAAAGCCAAGTGCGATCAGACCCTGAATCGGCAGCCATTCAAATCGAACCACCAGAAAGCTTAAAAATGCGATACCGACAGACCAGTTAAAGGCACGCGCATTGACCTTGTCCCAGTACAGGCTGGCAATCACCGGGAATACAATGGAACCCCAGAGCGCGCCGACAAAAATCAGCATCGCCAGAATATCGAATTTAAGCGTGGCAATTAAAATACCGAGCATGGTGGCTACAATCATGGTCATCCGGCCAATAAACAGCATCTTCTTCGGATCAGGACGATTTTTAGCAATCTGTTTGCCATAAATGTCGGTCATTACGATGGCAGACAGGGCAGATAAGTCCGAATCCGCCGTTGATGAAAGCGCGCCAATCACCATGAAAAAGAGTAAGGCCACCATAAATGGAGACAGATACGTTGCTGCCATTTGTGGAATCAGGTTGTTCAGGTTGCCATCAATTGGCTGAATACCGGCAAAGAGTGCCAATAATCCGAGCATTCCTAAACCGACGACAATCGCAGCATAACCAATGGTTGCGGTAATGAAACTCGGTTTGATCAAGTCTTTACGGACTGCAAACATGCGTTGAGCGATGGTCTGGTTACCAATTGCATAGGCCAGTACCGCCACAAAAAATGGTGCGCCTTGTTCTAAAAATGCGGTTTTCGAAAAGAAATCCAGTTGTTCCGGTTGCAGATTATGCATGCCGGTCTGGAACAGTGACGGGCCGCCCAGCGTAAAAAATAGCGTTGGAATAATGATCACTGCCGCCACAATCATGGCAACCAGTTGACCAAAGTCGGTAAATACCGAGGAGCGGAAACCTGACCATAAAGTATAGGACAGGACGCCAAATCCGGTAATCAAGACCCCATGGATAAAGCTGAGGGGAGACAGAATTTCAACCAGCGCACCTGCTGCGGTAAAGTTTACCATCAGGCTGATCACGCTCCCGACAATGTTGGAGCCGGCCAGAATCATCTGGCTCTGGTTGCCATGCCGCGCATGCATGATTTCTGCCAAAGTGTGCGCATTGGGTGCCAGTTCGCGGAAACGTTTGCCGAATGGATAGATAAATAAAATCATCAGTGCACCCCACAAACCATAGTGTAAGGCACCGGAAACACCGTATTTATATCCGGACGAAGCTGCTGCATAAAATGAAGCGGCCCAGATCCAGGTGGCGGTCATACTGGCCGCAGACATTCCAAAGCCGATGGAGCCATTTGAGACCATATATCCATCGACATTTTCATTTTTTTGCTTAATGCGTAACGACAATAGAAAGGTGATGCCATAGAAAAGCACCATCAATAGTACAGTTGCTGTACTAGTGAATTGAAACATATATACTCCTTAAGCGGGTCACCTTTTGTTTTTGAAAATTAAATCATTGGCAACAGATTAAGGCTCTAGATTAGACAGAGCAGTGAAGCTACAGAAAATAAAAAAACCAGTGTCTGAATATCAATTTGATATGCATATCTGCAGCAGAAAAGAGGATGATTTATGCGTCCTGAATGTGGACATTTCCTCAACAATTGGCGTAGAGGTTAACATAAAATCATCAAATTTAAGGATGAAGTCCTCAATTATGCAGATTCTTTGCTGATATAAGGCTATTTTCGATTTCGACATCCTCTAATATGCGGACCTGTGAGTGGTATATTTTTATAGGAATTACAGCTATTTATTGCAGGGTTTTTAATTAGAATAAAGATTGATAGTAGTCAAGAAATAAAAAAGTAACAAAATTTTAATATTCCTGATTTTCTCTATTATGAGTCGTGATTTTTTTCATAATAGGCCACGAAATTAACATTAATTCATGTCTCATGCTGCCTATATATACTAAATTTTTACATAAGAATAGAGGCTGAGAATCAGTTTGAATTTAAGCTTTATATTTTCAATTGATTAGCGTTTAATTTCACTCTTTTGAGTAAGGGTTTTAAGAAATATTTGAATCAATATTTGGGATTAATATATCAGTAAAAATAGACTTAATCTCTTTAAAGTGTATTTAATAAAATAACCCTATTCATTTTAAGTCTCAATCTTTGTTAAAAACTAGGGTGCAGTCTTATATATGAGGTTTAGATATCTTTAAATACAGCCCAGATATTAAAATAGGTGGGGAGGATAATCTGGGCTGCCCGATATTATTGGAAGTCGATTGAGGCAGGCGACATGACTGTCTATGCCCGGCAGGCCCAAACATACAGCACAGCGAGGCCGAGTCTTGACGCGTGCGCTGGAGTCCGGAATGAAGATAGCGGGATACAAAATTATTGCGGTATGGCAACTCGCCGACAGGACACAGAGAGACGAGCTGAAAAAATGAACTCGAGTGTTTTTAGTCTATCTCGAGAAGCTTGAGCCTAAACCTATCCTTAATAAGGTTTTTATAGCGGCTCACGAATAAGTGCTGTACGCATTTTAAGTAGTCTTGCTGTTGAAAAATAATACAATTTTATTAAATGAAATTATTCTTCATCGGTTTTGATTTTTATTTAACAAATTGTGTTAGTCTACGCGACCCGATTCAATTTTCCTGCTTGAAAATAAAACAATATTTTAAAAATACAGAATATTTCAGCAGTAGTTTTCGTATTTGCCATCTAGCCGATTTCCTTATTTCACAGTAGAATATGCGCTCTCTCAAGTCACATTGTGGCATGGTTTACGACCATCCCGTGGAGCCAAAATCAGCATGTTTATTGTTGCCGGTGCACCTGCACATTCTTCATTTAAGAAAACTCAACTACTTTCACGTTTATCGTCAATTAGTTCTGTTCAATCAATTGAAAGTCAATGGGTCTACCTCTTTGACCAAGCGCTCAACGAGCAACAACAGCAATCCGCTTTGCAGCTTTTAAATGATGGTCAATCTTTTGATTTACACCAAGCGACAAGTGATGAAATCCAGATTTTAGTAACACCACGATTAGGCACCATTTCTCCATGGTCATCCAAAGCGACAGATATTTTCAAGAACTGTAATACCCCAGTTCATCGTCTGGAACGCGGTGTTTTATTTACCTTAAAAGGTGAAAAAGAGCTTTCTAAAGAAGTACTGCAGGTTTTACATGACCGCATGACTGAAAGCGTGTTTAATACGATTGAAGATGCTGCGGCACTGTTTACTGAAACAGCACCAAAACCTTTGAACTCGATTGATATTCTGGGTCAGGGCAAGGCAGCGTTAGTTCAGGCGAACAATGAATTCGGTTTTGCACTGTCTGATGAAGAAATTGATTATTTAACCGATGCCTTTAACAAGCTGGGCCGTAACCCGAATGATATTGAGCTGATGATGTTTGCACAGGCAAACTCTGAGCATTGCCGTCACAAAATCTTCGGTTCAGAATGGACCATTGATGGTGAAGTTCAGCCTTTGTCACTGTTCCAGATGATCAAGAACACCTATAAGGAATCACCAACAGATGTATTGTCTGCTTATAAAGACAACGCCTCAGTGATTGTAGGTTCTGATACGCAACGTTTCTATCCAACCAAGGAAGATAACGGCCAGCACGTTTATAAATATAAGAGCCAGGCCGCTCATATTCTGATGAAAGTGGAAACACACAACCACCCGACTGCGATTGCGCCATTTGCCGGTGCTGCGACCGGTTCAGGCGGTGAAATCCGTGATGAAGGTGCGACAGGTCGTGGTGGTAAGCCGAAAGCTGGCTTAACCGGTTTCACAGTATCTAACCTGAATATTCCTGGTTTTGAACAGCCTTGGGAGGAAAACTACGGCAAACCATCACGTATGGCATCGCCACTGCAAATCATGATTGAAGGCCCACTCGGTGGCGCAGCGTTTAACAACGAATTTGGTCGTCCGGCTTTAAATGGTTATTTCCGTACTTTTGAACAGAACGTCAATGGCGAAGTGAAAGGCTTCCATAAACCAATCATGATTGCAGGTGGTTACGGTAACATCCGTCCTGACCATGTAGAAAAAGATCCGATCCAGCAGGGTGACTTGCTTATCGTGCTGGGCGGCCCTGCGATGCTGATCGGTCTGGGCGGCGGCGCAGCGTCTTCTGTAGACAGCGGTACCATGGGTGAAAATCTGGACTTCGCATCGGTACAGCGTGAAAACCCGGAAATGGAACGCCGTTGTCAGGAAGTCATTGATACTTGCTGGCGCATGGAAGATGAAAACCCGATTGTTTCGGTACATGACGTCGGTGCAGGCGGTATTTCAAATGCAATGCCTGAACTGGTCAATGACCACGAACTGGGTGCGGTACTGGATCTACGTAAGATTCCATCTCTAGAGCCAGGCATGTCGCCAATGGAAATCTGGTCAAACGAAGCACAAGAGCGTTATGTGCTTGCGATCCGTCCAGAATCTTTGCCACTGTTTGAGTCAATCTGTGCGCGTGAACGTTGTCCGTTTGCGGTGCTGGGCGAAGCGACTGAAGCGCGTCATTTAACTGTTGAAGATCCATTATTTGGCAACAAGCCGGTGGACATGCCAATGCAGGTGATGCTTGGCGGTACCCCGCGTATGAGCCGTTCATATGAAACAGTGGAGCGTAAAGGTGATGACTTTGATGCGTCTAAAGTCACTGACCTGAAAGATGCGATTTACCGCGTGATCAAGAACCCGACAGTTGCATCTAAATCATTCCTGATCACTATTGGTGACCGCTCGATTACCGGTATGGTTGCACGTGACCAGATGGTGGGTCGTTGGCAGATTCCTGTCGCGGATGCTGCAGTGACCACCACCAGTCTAGTCGGTTATAACGGTGAAGCGATGGCGATGGGCGAGCGTCCACCGGTAGCATTGTTAAATCCGGCAGCATCTGCACGTTTATCGGTTGCTGAGTCTATTACAAACATCATGTCAGCGAAGATTAAACAGATCAGTGACATCAAATTGTCTGCAAACTGGATGGCGGCTGCCGGTCAACCAGGTGAAGACCAAGCTTTATTCGAAGGCGTAAAAGCCATCGGTATGGAAATGTGTCCAGCACTGGGAATCGCGATTCCTGTGGGTAAAGACTCATTGTCGATGCGTACGACCTGGAATGACGAAGGTACAGATAAATCTGTGACTTCGCCAATGTCAGGGGTAATCACGGCATTTGCGCCAGTGACTGATGTGCGCAAGACATTGACCCCTGAATTGAAAAACATCGATTCTGTACTGCTACGTATCGATCTTTCTAAAGGCCAATTCCGTCTAGGCGGTTCGATTCTGGCTCAGGTTTATAAAGCGATTGGTTCAGTAACCCCTGACGTTGATAGCTTTGATGACTTGAAAGCTTTCTTTGCACTGGTTCAGGAGTGGAACGATCGCGACCTGATCAAGGCCTATCATGACATCGGTGATGGCGGCTTATTGGCCACTGTTGCAGAAATGATGTTTACGTCACGTCTGGGCGTTGCACTCGAAGAACAATCTGTGGCTGCACTGTTCGCTGAAGAAATCGGGGCAGTTCTGCAAATCGCCAAAGCAGATTGGGAAGTATTGCAAGCAGAAGTTGCGGCTTCAAGCTTGAAAGATGCTATCTCTGTTGTGGGTACAGTCAACAATACTGACCAGTTGTCTGTAAATGGTCTGGTACTTGAGCGTGCCGATTTGCAAGTGGCCTGGACTGAGGTTTCTCATCAAATCCAGCGTTTACGTGACAACGTCGAAACTGCAGATCAAGAATTTTCCCTGATCACAGACCAGTCCCACCAAGGCTTGATCGCTCAACCGACATTCGATTTGAATGAGCCAGTTGAAGCCCCATATATCAATTCACGTCGTCCAAATATGGCAATTCTGCGTGAGCAGGGGGTGAATGGTCATGTTGAAATGGCAGCTGCATTCGATAAAGTGGGCTTCAACACTGTTGACGTACATATGAGTGACCTGCTGGCTGGCCGTATCAGTCTGGATGACTTTGAAGGTCTGGTGACCTGTGGTGGCTTCTCTTATGGTGACGTACTCGGTGCAGGCGGTGGCTGGGCCAAATCTGTATTGTTTAACCCGCAGCTACGTGACCAGTTCGAGAAATTCTTCAACCGTCAGGAAACCTTCTCTTTAGGTATCTGTAATGGTTGTCAGATGTTGTCTCAATTGGCACCCCTTATTCCGGGGGCAGATGCATGGCCGCGTTTCCATCGCAACAAGTCAGAAGTTTTTGAAGCGCGTAGTGTTAACGTTCGTGTCGAGAAATCTCATTCTGTATTGCTAGAAGGCATGGAAGGTTCTATTCTTCCAATCGCTGTGGCGCATGGTGAAGGTCGTGTGGTTGCATCGGCTGAAAATCTGGCTGCACTGAATGCAGGTAACCAAGTGATTATGCGCTATGTTGACAGCCAAGGTCAGGCAACAGAGCAATATCCATTAAACCCGAACGGTTCGCCTGAAGGGATCTCTGGTGTAACTTCTCAAGATGGTCGTGCAACAATTCTGATGCCACACCCAGAGCGTAACTTCCGTGCGGTTCAGCATTCATGGAAACCGGAAGACTGGGATCAAGATGGTGCCTGGTTGCGTATGTTCCGTAATGCACGTAAGTTTATTGGTTAATTTTTATAAATTCATCTGAATGAAAAGCCGCCTTCGGGTGGCTTTTTTATTGGGTGATATTTTTCTTTTATTTTTTGCTCTTTTAAGGAAGTAAACCAGTGATTAACTTTATGAAAAGAGAGAAATTTAATAGTATCTTCCAGAAAGGTAGCTGCTGCTTTGAAGGGAGTTTATTTGCTAAACTTTTTAGCTGTTCCTCCAGCAGGTTCGCAAGTAATCTTTGATTAGACATCATGGTGGTTGATCCATATGATGGATTAATACTCCTAGAATATATACCAATTGATATGCTTAAACTCATTTATTACGTTCCTGAATCTCATCTTGAATCGACTAAACTTGCCATTTTTACAGCCGGTGCTGGAGGGATAGGCGATTATGAACATTGTGCCTGGCAGATTTTAGGCACTGGCCAGTTTAAGCCGCTGAAAGGCGCTGATCCGTTTATTGGTGAGGTCGGTGAGCTTGAACAAGTTTCAGAATGGCGGGTAGAAACCATTGTGCCTGAACATAAGGCCAGTGAGGTGGCACGGGCGTTAAAGGCCATGCATCCTTATGAAGAGCCGGCTTTTGAGTTTATTCAAATGGTGGAGATTCCACTCTAATAGCTTTTAAACCAATATTCGGTACACTGAAACGCCATCCGCACTGGTTTAAGGCAGGACTGAAGAAGAAAAAAAATCTGTGATGTATCAATAGCGAGAAGGTTTGAGCCGATTTTTGTAGATGACAATACTTCGACATTTCGACCTACTTTTTCCCAAAACAACAGTAGGTCGAAGCGAAGGTTAATCTCAAAATTAAAATCTTATTGAAAAAGAGTCCATCTGGAAGAACCTTAAACCTTCTGAATAAACAGCTCACGATCAAAACGGTACTGCGGGAAGAATACGCCATCTTTTGCACGCTCACCTGCTGCAATGACCATGACAGGATATTGTCCATCATTTAATGCCAGAATTTCACGTACCAGCGGTTCATCAAATCCTTCCATCATGCAGCTGTCAAAGCCATAAGCACGTAAGGCCAGAACCAGATTTTCACAGGCCAGTGCTGTGGTTTTGCTGGCCCACAGTTTGGCATCCGCAGGATTAAATGCTGATACTGGCATTTGCTTGTCCAGTGTACGGGCAACTTTGAACGCCACTTTCTTAAAATTGCCAAAGGCATTCAGATAACCGGTTTTGTAGTTATAGGGAATGTATTTGTAGTATTTTTTGACTGCAGGTGGGGCTTCTGGAAATGGAAACTCATTAATATTACGTTTGGCCATTTCATCTATACGGTCAGTGCGGGCAACACAGACAATCAGTTCAGATGCTGTCTTGGCAGCCAGCTGGCTCATGCAGGCTTTCACCAGGCGTTTCTTTTTGGCGGGATTTTGTACCACATAGAAGGTCCAGGGCTGCAAGTTCGACGAGTTGGGGGCCAGTAAGGCGAGATCCAGACAATCATCGAGCACTTCGGCAGGAATCGCTTTGCTGGTAAATTTACGTACCGAACGGCGGCTTTCAATCACCTTACGGAAGTTGTCTACATCAATATCTTGGGGAGCAGGTTCGTGGTAGCGCTTTTTTTCAGTCATGGTATTTATATTCTTTTTACAGTGATGTGGAAAGAAATAGGGGTGAAATATAAGAAAACCACCCAGCTTATCGAACCAAGTGGTTTTATAGACAAACTTAAATTAGTTGAATTGAGAAAAATCCGGCTTACGCTTTTGCATAAAGGCCGCAACTGCTTCCATCATTTCAGGTGAGCCAACACGCTGCATAAAGATGTCAGCTTCATGATCAATCCATTCAACAATTTCATTTAAATTATGTTTCATCAAGGCTTTGGACTGGACCAGAGAAGCCAGTGGAAGGGCCGCCAGTTGAGCAGCTTGCTGTGCTGCTTTACTATAAACCTCTTCTTCAATACTGTTCACTAAATTGGCTGAACGTGCTGTTTCACTGTTAAATTTTTGTGCAGTAAGTAATAACTCAGCCGCCTTGTGATAACCCGCCTGTTCAATTAACAATTTACTTGAAGCTCCTTCAGGAGAAAGTCCCAGACTGACAAAAGGAATCTGGAACAGGGCAGTATGATCACTATAGACCAGGTCACAATGCAACAGGATCGTTACCCCGATACCAATAGCCACACCGCGTACGGCTGCAATCAAAGGCTTAGAAAATTTAGCTGCCGATTTTAATAAAATAAAAGGAGGGCCTTCCGCTGCAGGGGCCTGACCCTTCATTGCTGCATACTTCATAAAGTCCTGCATGTCATTGCCTGCACTAAAATCTGCATCCTGACCGCGTAAAATTACCACCCGGACACTGCTGTCCTGATCGGCTTCATCGAGCGCCTGGGCAATCCATAAGTACAATTCACCATACAAGGCATTTTTGGCTTCAGGGCGGTTGATAGCCAGCGTGAGTACGCCCTGATCTAAAATTGCGTTTAAATGCGGATGAGGTTGTTGAATACAGCTCAGTGTCATCGTACTATCCTTGCTTTAAAACTTAATTTAATTTTATGGCGTTTATTATGTCGCATATTTATTTAAACGACACAACTCTCGAGTCATAAAAAATTGATCTGTTATGAACTATACATTTGATTATCTGGTTTTTATTGGCCGCTTTCAGCCCTTTCATCTGGCCCATATGCAAACCATTAAAATTGCATTAAAACAAAGCCGGCAAGTGATTCTGGCTTTAGGTTCGGCACAGAATGAACGGAATATTAAAAATCCATTTAGTGCTGCTGAGCGTGAACAGATGGTTTTATCTAATTTTTCCGCTGAAGATCAGCAACGGATCAAATTTGTTCATGTGGTCGATGTTTATAATGACCAAAAATGGCAGAAACTGGTCAAATCACTCGTCACAGGTGTCATTGAGCCAGATGCAAAAGTGGGTTTAATTGGCCATTTTAAGGATGAATCTTCCTATTATCTTAAGCTGTTTCCTGAATGGGAGATGGTCGAGCTTGAAAGCCTGAAAGGCGCAATTTCAGCAACGCCGCTACGTGAAGCTTATTATACTGGGAAAATTATTGAATCGGCTTTTCCCTTGGGAACCAGTGAGTTTTTACATCAATTTCAAAAAACACCTATTTACCAACAATTGCGGCACAAATACCTGACTCAAGACAAAACCAATCTTGAGTAAGCTAATAGCTCAAGGCAAGCAATTGCAGCGGCCTAGGAGTGAAGCAGATGAATGTCAGGATCGCGAAAAGCGTCTTAGTTGCAGGAATACTGGGCTTAAATTTTACTACTCATGCCACTCCTCAGCAATGGGAACTCACGCCAGAAACCCAAGTCGGTTTTGAGATCAAGTCGATGGGGGTGTCGATTGTAAAAGGTAAATTTGAGCAGATTCAGTCTAGCATGAGTTTTGATCCTGCAGCTCCACTCCATGCCTCCGCCCAGTTTGTTCTCGACATCAAAAGTTTGAGTTTAAATAAACCCTCGCTGAGTAATCTGATTCTGGGTGAAGATTTCTTTGATGCTGAAAAATATCAGACTGCGACTTTCACAAGCTGCGAATTTATCGTTTTAGGTCCTCATCACTACAGTATTACAGGTGATTTATCCTTGCGGGGCGTGACCCGACGGGTGGTTTTGGATACTATCTTAAAACCCAGTATCAGCCAGCCCCAACGTTTGGATGTTGACGCGACGACAGTGATAACACGCAGTGACTTTGGAATGAAAAAAGCATTTGGCGGGGTTGGAGAAAAAGTCAATATTGTAGTTTCTGGACAATGGCAGCTTAAATAGGCTCGGCTCTAAAAACGGCTCTGGTTTAATAAGGAGCTGGCCTGATGCAAGATCACTCCGGTTAATACCCTAAGAGCAGGAGATTGCTGCTGCCAGTGATGCCAATACCATGGCACATCGCATTGGCATTCTGGCAATATCTCGACCAGTGCGCCATTTTCAAGACGGTCAGCGATTTGATATTCAGGCACTAAACCATAAAGTCCTGAAAAAATGGCCTCAGCAAATGCTGTTGCAGAGGGAATGTAACAAAAAGAAAGGCATTGTCGATGTAAGCCGAATTGAGCCAGCAATGTGTGGCTATGCAGATGATCTTGATCATTATAAATAACGGCAGAGGCCTTAGGTAGCACCTCTCAACTTATCCCTCGTTTGAACCACAATTGTACAAAAGCAGGGGTCGCCACCATACGATAGCGCATCTTTCCAAGACAATGTGCTTTACAGCCCTACATGGCTTCATTTGGGTTGCTAATGCAGGCATTGACTTGGCCTTGTTGCAAAAGCTTATGCGTTTCACTTTGATCGACCACCCGAAGATGCAAAGCAATCTTTTTTTGAAATGAGTGTGGCTGACAGGCAGGGCAATAGCCAAGTACCCGCAAGCTTACTGCGGAAGCAGTGATATTTAATACTTTTGCTGCAGCGTCAAAACTTCGTGTTTCGGCAACTGCCAGAAAAGCCGCACAATTTTAGAATTAAGGAGCATGGGCTACCTAAAAGAAATTTGGTCTGGATGAAATTTTCTTAATTATATCTTAGATTAGCATTTGAAGTGCAACACCATGTTATTGCCATAATACCTGACTCGGACTTTTAAAGCCGAGTCTTTTTCTTGGACGATGATTCAAGCGTTGAGTAATTTCTGCAATATATGCATCC
>NZ_JAMXYB010000043.1:0-17994 GCF_024129495.1 Acinetobacter sp. S4400-12
TTGACTTTGGTCGGTCGGAAGCAAAATGCTAGCTCATCTTGCTTCCTTCCAATAATTTAATCTCTGTTGCACTTCATTTGAGAATCCAAGTTAAATTTATAAATGGCCTGTTTTTAATAATCAAGTTATTAAATACATAGATCAGCACTAAAGGGGTTAAGATGAGAAAGTTTATTATTTTTAATTTTATGTGAGTCAAAAGTGAATACTAATCAAAATCCTGATCGTCCACTTTATATTCCATATGCAGGCAATACTTTACTTGAGTTGCCTCTACTGAATAAAGGGTCAGCTTTTTCAGAAGAAGAGCGTATAAACTTTAACTTGAAGGGGCTTATCCCTCAAGTTATTGAGAGTATTGAAGAACAAAGTCATCGCTCATATCAGCAGTATCGTACCTTCAATGAAGATATTAATAAGCATATTTATCTAAGAAATATTCAAGATACCAATGAAACCCTGTTCTATCATTTAATTGAAAATCATTTAAGTGAAATGATGCCAATTATTTATACCCCGACTGTGGGGGAGGCATGTCAGCGCTTTTCAGATATTTATCGTCGCCATCGCGGTATTTTTATTTCATACCCGGATCGCCATCATATTGATGACATTTTACATAATGTAAACCGGAGAAATGTCAAAGTAATCGTGCTTACAGACGGTGAGCGCATTTTGGGATTAGGTGATCAGGGAATTGGTGGAATGGGAATCCCGATTGGAAAATTATCCTTATATACTGCCTGTGGCGGTATTAGTCCTGCCTACACACTGCCCATTACTTTAGATGTGGGAACCAATAACCAGCAATTATTGAATGATCCGATTTATATGGGCTGGTCTCAACCGCGTATCACCGGGGATGAGTATTTTGAGTTTGTAGATAAAGTGATCCAGGCGATCCAGAGAAGATGGCCGCAAGCACTGATTCAGTTTGAAGATTTTGCCCAGCATAATGCGATGCCTTTGTTAGAAAAATACCGGGATCAGGTATGCTGTTTTAATGATGATATTCAGGGAACGGCTGCTGTAGCAGTTGGAAGCCTGATAGCAGCTTCACATGCATCCAATAAACAGTTAAAAGATCAAACGGTTGCCTTTTTAGGCGCTGGATCGGCCGGTTGTGGTATTGCAGAGCAGATTATTGCCCAGATGGTAGCAGAAGGTCTAACCGATGCCGAGGCAAGAAAACGGGTATTTATGGTTGACCGCTTTGGCCTGATCACAGAAAATCAGCCAAATTTACTGAATTTCCAAAGAAAATTAGCTCAAGATCTGAAAAATATTGCTGGATGGGCGGAGGCTGAACAGACCATATCCTTGCTGGATGTGGTTAAATTTGCCAAACCCACGGTGTTAATCGGGGTTTCTGGGCAGCCCGGCTTATTTAGTAAAGATATTATCACTGCCATGGCGCAGAACTGCGAATCTCCAATTATTTTTCCTTTATCGAATCCAACCTCTCAAGTGGAAGCTGTGCCTGCTGATATTATCCAGTGGACACAGGGCAAGGCACTGATTGCTACCGGTAGTCCATTTGCACCCGTCAATTATCACGAAGAGATTTATCATATCTCTCAATGCAATAATTCTTATATCTTTCCAGGTATAGGGATGGGGGTTATTGCTTCAGGGGCTACACGCGTGACCAATAAAATGCTGATGGCATCAAGTAATGCTCTGGCAGAATGCTCGCCAAAATTAACAGATCCAAAAGCAAATTTACTTCCGGAATTGGATCAGATTCAGCATATTTCGAAAGTGATTGCTTTAAAAGTCGCTCAGGCTGCCATGGAAGAAGGGGTTGCTCCAAAGCTGACTTTGGAAGAGTTGGAGGAAAAAATTAACAGTAATTTCTGGCGTCCTCAATATCGTAAATATCATCGTATTACATTTTAAGGATGAGTAGGTTGTATTAACAACAAGCTTTTAGAAGCTAAAGCTTGAGGAGTGTGGGCTATTAAGAGCAAGTAAGATGCCAGCGTTCCGGAAAATCTTATTTTAATTAAAGAAGGTGAACATACTGTCAGTACATGGTAGTGCCTGGTCAAGGGTGACTTTGCTTTCGCAAAGACTTGAAGAATGCCAAGTGATGGATTGAGGAGTGCTTAAGGTTTTAAGCTGATCCACTCGCTTTGCAGGCCACTACACTTTATTTGCAATCCTGTGTTGTGGAAGTAGGGGATCTTGTACTCGCCCAGTATGTTCGCGTTGAATTATAACCTGAAATCAGAGAGATTTCAGGTTTCGAGCAAGTCAATTTTCCAGTTGCTGGCTTGAATTAAGACGTTTAAATCACGTAGTTTTACACTAATATCATCGGCCTGTTTCTGTAAGGAAGAAACAGGAATGACTTTATGCCATTTGATCTCACGTGTACTGTAACGATCGGGTTCACGAGAACTACTACTGATGGCGGCCGTTAAGACTTTATGACACTCTACCAGCTCATCACGCAAAGTAAGTAAGGCCAGCAAAGAACGACCATCACTTAACTTTGTTAGGGCATTGGTTTGATGAATGGCATACACCAGTTTCTGGGATTCTTGAGTAAGGGCAAATACCTGTTTTAACAACTCATTGGGATCTTCCGAGGGTTCATCCCCATCCTGTACCAGTACATTTGCATTGATACGTTGCTTGAGTGACGCAAGTTTTTTTTGTTGATCACTTCTAAGCAAAAGGGCTTCTGCTAATTTCATTTTTCACCTGTGAATGGTTTTCTTGATTTCATTACTGAGTGGCATGGTTTTTACTTTAGCGCCAAGGATGGATGAGACAAAGCAAAAACTGTAAATCAAAACACGAATAGACCGATGGGCGCTTCTATTCAAAAGAAAAAATCTGGCGTGAGATTCTGAAGTTTATATCGTCAGCATTATATCACTTAGATCAGCATGTGAAGTGCACCACTATGTGATTATAATAACCTGAGTTCGATATAAAAAAAGAGTATAAAAAAGCCCTATATTTGTAACATATTGGTTCTCAAGACAAAATGTTATAAAACAAGGCTTTTCAATGGATCATATTACCGAATTATTTTGTATTTTGGATGATTTCTGCAAAAAAATTAATGAATCTTTAGAAAAAGCTTTAATTTCTGATCAAAAATCCAGGCTGAAAAAGTCAGCTTTAAGCTTGTCTGAAGCAATGACTATTGTCATTTTATTTTATCAATCCGGGTTTAGATTCTTCAAATATTTTATTGCCAAATGATCGTTCCGTTCTGGAAATCTGCTTTTCCTAAACTGCTTAGCTACAACCGATTTATTGAAATCATGCCCCATTGTTTGCAGGCTCTGAGTAGTTTCTTCCATCAAGTAAAAGGAAAAGATACGGGAATCAGTATCATTGACTCCACTAAATTGGTAGTTTGCCATAATCTTCGGATTAAAAGGCATCGTGTATTTAAAGGTTTGGCCGGTCGTGGAAAAAGTAGTACGGGTTGGTTTTATGGTTTTAAATTACACTTGGTCATCAATAATTTAGGTGAAATTATCAACCTCAAACTGACATCGGGAAATGTTCAAGATGTTGCTATATTAGATTCTTTAACTCAAGAATCAAAAGGGGTCCTACTCGGAGACAAAGGCTATTTGAGCAAAGCAAAAGCCGAAGCTTTAGCAGCAAGAGTACTGAAAATATTGACCCCATCACGTCGGAATATGAAAAACAAACCTATCCGAACAGAAGAAGAAAAACAATTGCTTTGCAGAAGAGGATTGATTGAAACAGTGAATGATCAATTAAAAAATTTACATCAAATTGAACATTCACGTCATCGTTCGGCAAATAACTTCATGGTGAATATCATGGCTGCTGTAGTGGCTTATTGTTTGAACCCCAATAAGCCAACTTTCCAAAATATGTTAAAAAGCTAAGTGGATTTCATCGAACTCAGGTTAATTAAGAACAGATACCCAGAAAATGCATCTAAATCTGAGCAAAACTGGGTATGAATTAAAACATACAAAAAGATTATCGGTCTTTTAAATCAAAATATACCATTAACAATTAACCGGAGATGCCATCGCGAACCAGCCCCTATAAGCTTTTGATGATTCCTGTACTGCTGCTGGTGGCGGACAGCAGCAAGGTGTCGCTTTTTCCGGGCCTTACTTAAGGGTTCATCCTGCCTCGTTACTGGCAGATGAGCCAGCCCAAAAATCTGCGCAAACCGCAGCAGACATATTCGAGCTGTTTTGCAAGTACATCGCAAGCGAGACTATGCGGTACTATGGGTAACACATGATCCATGGCTGTCTGTCCCCTTGTGAGCGCACCATCCGGCTGGTCGATGGACGGATGGAAAGCGATACCCGAGCTGAGCCAGTTCAGAAAATAGAGGAGGAATAAATATGTCAAACCTACAGGATCCGCGGGTTTTATTTGCTTTAGAACGCACCGCTCTGGCTTGGAACCGTAGTGGTCTGGCCTTAATTGCTTTTGGTTTCGTGATTGAAAAATCTAATCTCTTGGTTCAGTTGATTGATCCAGTTCACTATCAGCATAAAATTGTTTATACAGAATGGCTAGGGATTGCTGTGATTGTCTTTGGCCTGCTGGTCAATATCGGCTCGATTTTACAATATCGCACAGGTCTCAAATCGCTTAATCCTGCTGAATTTATTGAAGGCTATCAAACCCGGCAGCCGGTCTGGTTGAATTTATTTACCATCTTTACCGGTATCTTACTGATTATTTCCTTCTGGATTCATTAAAAATGTCTTCACCGGATGCGGGCATTAAACGGCGCAATACAACTGATAGAGCGTCTGCATAATCACCAGCACGTTAGGGTCGGAGACCTGATAAAAAATCTGTTTACCTTCACGACGGGTATTCACGATGTTATTTTTGCGCAAGACCGTGAGCTGCTGTGACAGGGTCGGCTGATGAATATCGGTAGATTCCTCGATTTGCTGTACATTCAGCTCGCCATCGACCAGCACACATAAAATTCTCAACCGGTCAGGATTGGACAGGACTTTTAAGCAGTTGGTCACTGTATCTACCTGAGAAAAATCAATTTTGGCATTTTGTGCGATATTCATGGAAATAGCTTGTGCTCCTCTACAGCAGCGTATTTACAGAATAATAGCATAGAAAGCTTGATTAATATCTAATTTTATATAATATAAAAATATATATTGAATTGGTAGGCGTGTTATGCATGATTTTCTGATCGCGTTTCTCGGCGGCTTGATGCTCGGAGTTTCGGTGGTGGGCTATTTATATGTGAATGGCCGTATTGCCGGCATTAGTGGCCTGATTAGCCAGGTATTAAATCCTCAAACCCTGTTTAAAACACCGGCCCTCTGGTTTATGTCGGGCTTGGTGCTTACTCCATTCCTGTACGGATTATTTGTCCAGCCTGATATTGAACTGAATGCCAGCCCACTGATGATGATCATTGCGGGTTTGCTGGTTGGTTTTGGAACGCGATTGGGTTCAGGCTGTACCAGTGGGCATGGGATCTGTGGAATCAGCCGTCTGTCCAGACGTTCTATCATTGCCACACTGACTTTTATGTTTGCTGGTTTTGTGATCGTTTATATCATTCGCCATGTTACAGGAGCATTTTAAAATGAAAAATATCTTGGCCTTTGTTTTTGGTGCCCTGTTCTCTGTTGGATTGATGCTGTCTGGCATGTCCAATCCGGAAAAAGTACTCGATTTTCTGGACGTATTTGGTGACTGGGATGCTAGTCTGGCTTTTGTTATGATGGGTGCAATTGCAGTCGCTTTTATTCCTTTTCAGAAAGCAGTTAGAAGCCAGGCTCCAAAAACTATTTTTAATGAACCGATTGATTTACCGAAAAATCAGCAGATTGATCCTAAACTAATCTCTGGCAGTTTACTCTTCGGTATAGGCTGGGGCATTGCAGGCGTATGTCCGGCACCCAGTTTTACCCTGATTGGTCTGGGACATTATCAGATACTTTATTTTATTGTTGCGATGATGCTGGGTGTATGGATTCATCGTAAATGGGCAGGAGCTTAAATATGTCTAACAGACCCGTCGTCCAGGATTTTTTTCATGAAGATACCAATACCTTCAGTTATGTGGTGAGTGATCCTGCAACGCAAAGCTGCGCCATTATTGATAGCGTGCTGGATTATGATGCCGCTTCGGCCAGTACCGCAACTACGCATGCCGATCAGATTATTGCCTATGTCAGGGCGCATGGATTAAGCGTCGAGTGGATTCTGGAAACCCATGTGCATGCCGATCATCTGACTGCTGCGCAGTATCTGAAAGCAGAGTTGGGCGGCAAGATTGCCATGAGCCAAAAAATTGGCATTGTGCAGGACACCTTTGGGGCCATCTATCATCTGGATATTAAACAGTTCAATGCCCAGCAGCTCTTTGATTACTTATTTAAAGATCATGAGTCGTTCCAGATCGGAACACTGCAAGCCTACAATATTCCGACACCGGGACATACACCGGCCTGTCTGAGCTATGTAATTGGGGATGCAGTCTTTGTGGGGGACACGCTGTTTATGCCGGATTATGGAACCGCACGTTGTGATTTTCCGCGTGGCAGTGCAGAAATACTGTTTGATTCGGTGCAAAGGCTGTATCAGCTTCCAGAAAATACCCGAATGTTTCTGTGCCATGATTATTTGCCTGAAACACGCCAGTCCTATCACTGTGAAACCGATATTCGGACCCAGAAAACCCAGAATATCCATATTCATGAGGGCACGCCTAAGGCTGAATTCGTACAGATGCGTAATCAGCGGGATGCCGGGTTGAGTATGCCCAAGCTGATTCTGCCAGCGATCCAGATCAATATGAAAGCCGGGCAGTTTCCTGAGGTAGAAGCCAATGGCGTGTCTTACTTAAAATTGCCCCTGAACTATTTTAAATAAAGCGGGTAGAGCTGGACGATTATCTGCACTGATGCTCGCACGGCTAAGTGCCTGACTGAAGATTGCCTTATCCCTGCATAAGGCATTTTTTTATTTTTGTTATGGTTGGGCCAGACTATTTTATTGCAGATTTTTCGATAAGAAGCTTTTGCAGCGTACTCAACAGATAGAGATTTTTATTGTCCTGCTTTGATCTGCCCAGTCAACAAGACTAAAAAAAACCCGAATGATGACATTCGGGTGTTTGGAAAATGGATAATTCTTAGGATTTATAGTTTTTAAATTATTTATAAATAGGGGCTGTGCTTAGCCTAAAGTACTTCTGAGCATCCATGCCGTTTTTTCGTGCACATCCAGACGTTGAGTCAGTAAATCAGCAGTTGGCTGGTCATTGACTTCATCTACCACTGAAAATAGCTCTCTGGCGGTACGTGCAGTGGTTTCATGCGCTGTCATCAGATACTTGAGCATCTGCTCTGCGTTAGGCACGCCCTCAATTTCCTGGATCGAAGTCAGTTTGACAAATTCTTTATATGTTCCCGGTGCCGCAAAACCCAGCGCACGAATCCTTTCTGCAATCTGGTCTAGCGCATTCCACTGCTCGGTATATTGCGTCATAAACATAGTATGCAGGCTGTTAAATTGCGGACCGGTCACATTCCAGTGAAAATTGTGTGTCATCAAATATAATGTGTAGCTATCCGCCAGCAGTTTGGATAAGCCTTCTACAATTTTGGCACGGTCAGCTTCGGAGATACCAATATCAATCTTCATGATCTGTGCATCTGTGTTTGAAGAACCCATAATGTGACTCCTTAAAAAAATCTAAATATCTATTTTTATCAACTGTTCACTTTCTTACTGATTTAAGCCCTCAATGGACTGAGTTTGCTTGATCAAAAGCGTCTGAAACCGCTTATCACCACAGGATTAGCACGGGCTGTATAACTTAAGTTACGCCATCCCATAAATTTTATAGGAATGAAGAACTTAAAGTTTAGGTCTTGTGTATAGCCTAAGAGTAAGATTGTAACCGAAGTTATTTTAATATTTTAAATTTAACTAAAACAAAGACTTAATCTCTATGTGAATAACTCCAAACTTGCAGTTTAAGTCGATTTTCTTGCTTGATCTTGGGGTGTATTAAAAAAATAACACAACAACGCCTTTATTAAACAATGCACTACAAAGAGTCATCACTCTGATTTTATAAATACCGTTAAGGTAGGGAGCAAAGGCGAAGTCGATAAGAAAACGATCTAAAGTTTAAGGATACTATCAAAAAAAACTGAGGCTTAGCACAATTGATTCGGCCCAGCAGCGATAGCAGACCTCCAGAATTTTTTATTGAACCCGCCGTCTATTCAACCAGACTCAAGCAAATTTGAGATAGAACCAAGAATACTTTCATTAAACTCGATCTCGGCAAGGAAAAAATCATGAAAATCAAGGCGAACAGCCCAATAGCAGCGACAGGCAGTTTAGATAAGCAAAATACCAATAAGAAAAGTGAGCAACTGGATGTATATCGTAGTGATGCGACAGAACAGACACTCACGACCAATCAGGGGGTGAAAATCTCTGACAATCAGAACAGTCTGAAAGCCGGTGTTCGCGGCGCAACGCTCATGGAAGATTTTATTCTACGTGAGAAAATTACCCATTTCGATCATGAGCGTATCCCGGAGCGGATTGTGCATGCACGTGGTGTTGGAGCGCACGGTTTTTTCGAAGCTTATCCCGGCAATGACAAATGGACTAAGGCCGGATTTTTGACCCGTACTGACGTACAGACACCAGTTTTTGTACGTTTTTCTACGGTACAGGGGCCACGTGGTTCCGCGGATACAGTACGTGATATTCGTGGTTTTGCTACCAAGTTTTATACTGATGAAGGCAATTATGATCTGGTGGCAAATAATGCTCCGGTATTTTTTATTCAGGACGGTATCAAGTTTCCAGACTTTGTACATGCCATGAAGCCGGAACAGCAAACTGAAATACCAACCGGTGCTACGGCCCACGATACCTTCTGGGACTTCGTGTCTCTGGTTCCTGAAACGGCCCATGCGGTGATGTGGGCCATGTCCGACCGGGCAATTCCACGCAGCTTGCGTTCCATGCAGGGTTTTGGCGTGCATACTTTCCGGCTGATTAATGCTGAAAATAAAGCTGTCTTTGTCAAATTCCACTGGACACCGAAGCAGGGCATGACACAGCTGGTCTGGGATGAAGCACAAAAGCTGGCAGGAAAAGACCCGGACTTTCATCGTCGTGACTTGTATGAAGCCATTGCTTCAGGAAACTATCCTGAGTGGGAGCTTGGGGTGCAAATCGTAGCTGAAGAAGATGAAATGAAGTTTGATTTTGACCTGCTGGACCCGACCAAAATCATCCCGGAAGAGTTAGTGCCAGTAACTCCACTTGGCCGTATGGTACTCAACCGTAATGTAGATTATTTCTTCGGCGAGACTGAACAGGTGGCCTTCTGTCCCGGACATGTGGTACCAGGAATTGATTTTACCAACGACCCACTGCTGCAAGCGCGTCTATTTTCTTATACCGATACCCAGTTAAGTCGTCTGGGTGGTCCGAATTTCCACCAGATTCCAATCAACAAGCCAGTCTGCCCATTTCATAATAACCAGCGAGATGGCTTGCATCAGCGTATTGTCTATAGTGGCCAGGCCAATTATGAGCCAAACTCAATTGATAACAACTGGCCAGCCGAAGCAGCGGGCGCGCAGGCTGGTGGCTTTGAAAGCTATCAGGAGCGTATTGACGGTCATAAAATCCGTCAGCGCAGCCCATCTTTTAATGACCACTTTAGTCATGCGCGTATTTTCTACCAAAGCCAGCAGCCGCATGAACAGAAGCATATTGTAGATGCCTATGTGTTTGAGCTGAGTAAAGTCCAGCGTAAGCATATTCAGGAACGTGAAGTACTGGATGTGCTGTGCAATATTGACTTGTCTCTGGCCCAGCAGGTCGCAGACCAGCTAGGTATCGAGATTCCGGCCGAGAAAAAGGCGGCCAAACTGCCAGAGGTGGTGGTTTCCAAGCGCCTGTCTTTTGAGGCTTTTAAACCACAAGACATCAAGGGGCGAAAAATTGCCATTCTGGCTCATGATCAGGCCAATGAAGCCAGTATTAAGGCAGTTCAAGCCTGGGCAGAATCAGAAAGTGCGGTGGCTGATGTCCTTACTCCACGCTCAGGCCCGGTACTTAGCCAGCAGGGTGCAGTCATTCCTTCAGATGGCATGCAAAAAGCAGAACCTTCGATTGCCTACGATGCTGTGGTGATTGTCGATGGCGATAATCATGACATGGTGTTAAAAGATGGGGTCGCCACACACTATCTGCTTGAGGCATATAAGCATCTTAAGCCTGTGGTTTTCCTGGGTGATAAAGACCAGCTGATCGAAGAGCTGCGGTTGAGCCGTGATGAAGGCACTTTGGTAGGTGCACAGTTTGAAAAGGTACAAGATCAATTTAAAACCTTAATCATGAACCATCGTGTGTGGATGCGTGAAGCGATTGCAGAAACTATTCCTGCATAACTTTAAAAGGAATAGAAGCCCCGGCTTCTATTCCTTGTTTCGCAAGGGCTGAGTGAGGGGGTAGAGCAGGATTTATAGGGTTAAACAGAATCATTGAACAATGATTGAGGTGATGCCTGTGTAAAACCCAGCGACAGTGCAGCCCTTTGCTTGTTGGAGAAGATGCTGACCCGATTTCCATTTTGAGGAAGAATCCACATGAACCTCGGTTCAATATTAGAAAAATTTAAACATTCATCTTTAGAACTCGAAGAAAGTATTCACCATACCTTAAAGGAATTGGTACAGTTTTCTGAACAGATTCCTTTACCTGCCTCGGGCGATACCTTAAAACGCTGGCAAATTCTGGCTGAAGTTTCTGCGACCAACTTAAGCCTGGGCAAACTGTTTGAGTCTCATCTGGATGCGCTGGCTATTTTACATGAACTTCATATTCCGGCAGATTCCGGACGGCTCTGGGCAATCTGGGCTGCAGAAGGCGGACCTCAACCGCTGCAACTGGAACAGGGCAAATTAAGTGGAAGCAAGCCTTGGTGCTCAGCCGCAGCCTGGGTAGATTCCGCCTTGGTCACTTGTCGAAATGAACATCATCAGTCGCAGCTCCTGATTCTGGATATGTTGCAACCCGGTATTCATTATCATCAGCAGCATTGGCATGCAGTCGGAATGCAGCATACCGGCACCAGCCGTCTTGAATTGGATCAGGTTGCGGTACAAGCAGTCGCAGCACCGCATGCTTATCTGGAGCGCGCCGGATTCTGGCATGGTGCAGCAGGGGTGGCAGCATGCTGGTATGGGGCCACCGTCGCTGTGGCTCAGTATTTAAAACAGGGCGTATTAAACCGGCCCCATCCTTATACAGCCATGTATTTGGGCGAGGTCAGTCGTGAACTCTTGGCAACGCGTGCCATGTTCCATCAAGTGGCACAGCAGATTGACCAGTATCCTGAACAGTCTCATGAACTGAAGATTCGCAGCCTGCGCGCTCAAGTCGAGGCAAGTGCACTTCATGTGCTGAACACGGTAGGCAAAGCGCTAGGTGCGACGCCGTTTTGTGAAAATGCTCATTTCGCCCGTCTGGTTGCGGATCTTCCGGTGTTTATCAGGCAAAGTCATGCGGCGTTTGATCTGGAGCGTATCGGTGAACTGAGTGCACAGGAGGAGCAGACCTTATGGCAACTCTAGTTCATGAGATCGTAGGAGACCGGGTAATTCACGGAGAGGGGACGCCTAAAGAAGAATGGCTGTCCTGCCCGATCTTGCAGCAGCTTCCTGCATTCGATATTCAGGCCATAGTTCCTATGGGGGCGCGGGTCTGTATTATTGCACCACATCCGGATGATGAAATTCTGGGGTGTGGCGGTCTGATCCAGCGCCTGGATCAGGCCGGGTATCCGGTTACGATTTTTGCAGTGACCAATGGCACTGCCAGTCATCCTGATTCCAGTCTTTATAGCCCGGCGCAACTCGATCAGATTCGGCCACATGAAACACGACAAGCCTTAACAGCACTAAAGTTGCAGCAGAGCGTAGAACGAATTGCACTACAAATTCAGGATGGGGAAGTAATTGAACAGCGTGAACTGCTCAAGCAGCGTCTAAAAGCACAACTACAGCCCCATGATGTACTGGTGACGACCTTTATTCATGACGGACATCCTGATCATGAAGGGACTGCACAGGTAATACAGGATTTGGCGACAGAATTGCAGCGGCCTTGTATACAGGTGCTGATCTGGGCATGGCACTGGGCCCAGCCGGGTGATGCACGGATAAACTGGAACATTGCCCATAAACTTCAGCTTAGTACTACCGAATTAAGTCATAAGCGACGAGCCGCGCAGTGTTTTAAGAGTCAGCTGGAAATGGACCCGACGACCGGACAGCCGCCAATCCTATCCGGTTATGCGCTGCAACGTCTTTTACAACCATGGGAGGTCTATCTGTATGAACAGTAAATTGACCTATCAGCAGGAATATTTCGATCGTCTCTATCGTATTAATCAGGGTGATCCCTGGCACTATGAACAGCGTTGGTATGAACAGCGCAAACGCCAGATTTGTCTGGCCATTTTACCCCAGCCATCTTTTGATTCGGCGATTGAAATTGGTTGTAGCAACGGTGTATTTGCACAGGAGCTGGCGCAGCGCAGTAAGGAGCTGGTCTGTCTGGATGCGCATGCCACGGCGGTTGAGATGGCTCGGCAACGGTTGCGGTCTTATGAACATGTTAATGTACAGCAAGGCATCATCCCGTTGGACTTGCCAAAGCGGAAGTTCCAGCTCATTGTGGTGAGTGAGATTCTATATTATCTGGACCCGCATAGTCTGGAACAGGTACTCCGATGGTTACATGAGGCGCTCGATGCTGGGGGCTGTCTTTTGGCCTGTCATTGGCGCGCCCCGATTGTCGACTTTCATTTTAATGGCGATGTCATCCATGCGTATTTAAAAGAAAACTTGCAATATCGTCAGGTATTACATCTGGAAGAAGCTGATTTTCTGGTCGATCTGTGGGTAAATGCCGCTCAATCCGTGGCAGAGCAAGAGGGCTTGAAATGAAAAAGATCGGTGTGGTCATTCCTGCTTGCAATGAAGAAGCTTATATTGAACACTGTTTATTGGCCTTAAAAACAGCCCAACTTGAATTTTTTCAATCGCTTGAATCAGTGGAAAGTCTATTTGAGATTAAGATTTTAGTCGTCTTAGACACTTGTACCGATCAGACTGCGCAGAAAGTCCAGAAAATGGCGGTTGAAAGCATCCAGTGTGACTTTCAGTGTGTAGGCAAAACCCGTCATTTAGGCATCCAGCAACTCATTGCTCAAGGCTGTGATTGGATCTGCTGCACTGATGCAGACTCTCGAGTGCAGCCGGACTGGTTTAAAGTCATGTTAGAGCATCAACCCACCGAGGTGATTTGCGGAGTAGTCGAGCTGGATGAGTGGGATCATTTGAGCCCAGGAACCCGTGTTAAGTACTTGAGCCATTATCAGGATAGAATGAATCATCACCATGTTCATGGTGCAAATTTATGTTTTAAATCAGATATATATATAAAAAACCAAGGCTTTGAACAGCTGGCTTGCCATGAAGATGTAGAGTTCATTCGGCGTCTGGAACAGGCAAATGTCCAGATCACCTGGTCTAACCGTTTAAGAGTGCTGACCAGTAGTCGTTTGAACTCAAAAGTGACAGAAGGCTTTGCCAGTTTCTTGCAAAATCTAGAGACTCAGGAGGCAGTCGAAAAACCGATCATTGTTTACAAATAAAACAATAAAATTATAAAATTTATACAATCAAACACTTGTAAGAAAATATTAAAAAATCTGTTTTTTGCCTATTTTATTTCATTTCATTTTATATATAATTCACGCAAATTAAGCCCTACCTACTTATACCTCCAAGCTATAAGTAGGTAGGGTTTTTCTATGGATGCTCGGTAATGGATGCCTGAATTTTCTTTGGAACAACATCATGTTAAATCCAACTTTACGTGCTCGACTTCAGTCTCCATCACCCTATCTATGGCAAAAGATTGCAACGGCTTTATGCTTTTTCAGTCTGGGTTTTAGTACGGCAGCGTGGGCACCGCTTATTCCTTATGCCCAGCAGCGTCTTTTTCTGAACCATGCAGATTTCGGCTTATTATTGCTGTGCGCGGGCATTGGTTCAATGCTGGCTATGCCACTGGCGGGGCGTCTGGCAAATAAATTTGGCTGCCGTCCGGTTTTAGCAGTCATTCTTGCAGTATTCCTGTTTATTTTACCGGCTTTGGCAGCCAGTCCAAACACCCTGATTATGGCAATCAGTCTATTTTTCTTTGGTGCCAGTGCTGGTGCGCTGGGGGTAACGGTCAACCTTCAGGCTGCTCAAATTGAAAAATACGTGGGTAAAAGCCTGATGTCTGGTTTCCATGGCGTATGTAGTCTGGGTGGTCTGGCAGGTGTGCTGGGGATGACGACTTTAATGGGATTCGGCCTGCTGCCTTTAATGGGTGCGGTAACTATCAGTATAATTTTACTGCTTATTACCGTGGTCGCTATTCCATTTTGCTTGGGTCGTCCTGCACCAGCAATCAAGGAAGATATAACTGAAACTGCGCATGAAGTAACTAAGAAGTCACGTCCAACCTGGGCCATTCTCGGTATTGGTCTGATCTGTTTCGTGGCTTTTCTTTCCGAAGGGGCGGCCATGGACTGGAGCGGAATTTATTTGGCGACCGAGTTCAGCTTGCCAGCTGCACAAACCGGCTTGGCTTATAGCTTTTTCGCTGCCTTGATGGTGCTGGGGCGTTTTAGCGGACATTTGTTCATTCAGTTTTTAGGTGAGAAAACTACGATTCTGTTGAGTGCATTGCTGGCAGCAACAGGTTTATTCATTGTGGTATTTGCACCTGTCTGGCCTATAGTGCTGGTGGGTTATGCGGTGTTAGGACTGGGCAGTGCCAATATCGTTCCCTTGATGTTTTCACGTGCAGGCCGTCAAAAGACTTTGGCCTCCCACGTGGCGTTGTCTTATGTATCAGTCTTTGCCTATACCGGCTCATTAATTGGACCGGCTCTGGTGGGTTTTGGGAGTGAAATAGTTGGCTTAAGTGTGGTCTTTACTGTGGTGGCCTTCGGCCTGTTAAGTATTGTCATCCTGAACCATCTGACTGCGGATCAACAACTTGTAGAACAGCCAGAAGCAGCTCTGCCTGTACTGGAAAATGAAACACCAGCATAAAGCTGGTGTTTTTTTACGGTGCAGCGATTAGCCATGTACACTGAACTGGGTCGAAATCCCCGCAGCCAGCGGACGGTAAATTCGCAAACTTTGGGCTTTTTTTAGATCGGTCAGGAACTGATCACGCCAGCGCATAATGTCGAAGTTTTTAAGACCTTGCTGCAAATAACGATAACGCTCTATACGTTCTGATTTAGACATCCGTAAGGCTTTTTTTAATGCCTTATTCATGCTGTCATGATCATAAGGATCGACCAGTAAAGCCTCTTTCATCTGCTCGGCAGCACCCGCATATTTGGACAGGATCAGTACGCCCGGATCTTTCGGATCCTGGGCAGCAATATATTCTTTCGCCACCAGATTCATCCCATCACGGATGGAGTTTACCCAGCAAATATCAGCATGTCGGTATAAGTGCATCAGGCTTTCATGACCGAGCGTATTAAAACTGCACTCAAAAGGCAGCCAGTCTGCTGAACCATGTTGCTGATTCAATTGCTCTACAGCTGACTGGAACTGTTGATAGAGGTTTTGATAGGTTTTTACATCCAGCCGGCAAGGGCAGGCAATCTGTAGCTGCTGGAATTGGCCTTTAAACTCCGGTTGATCTTCCAGCAAGCTTTGCAAGGCGCCAATTTTTTCCAGTAAACCTTTACTATAGTCAATTCGGTCAACTGAGATAATAGTTTTATAAGGTTGCGTTTCAGTCAAGTGAAATGGAAGTTCCGTCTGCTGACTGGCTGCCGCCTGTTTCTGAATTTGTACCGGATGCACGCCAATTGGATAACATTTCACATTAATCCGTCTGGATTGATAATTTAGAATCTCATCATTGCGGTGCCCAAGATGCAGCATTTGTTCCAGAAAATGAATACAGTTCATCTGGTCACGCGGGGTTTGAAAGCCGAGCACGTCGTAATTTGCCAGATGATGGGCCAAATCCCGATGAGGAGGAAGCGTCTGCCAGAGTTTCAATTCCGGAAATGGAATATGCAAAAAGAAGCCAATCCGGTTACGCATGCCGAGCTTGCGACAATAATGTGCCACACTGAGAAAATGATAATCATGAATCCAGATGATGTCATGTGGCGAAGCAATCTGTTTCAGGTGTTTGGCAAAACGTAAATTTACCTCTTTATATATCTTGAAATCCTGAGGCTGATAATCTACCAGTTGATGCTGATCATGCATCAGTGGCCACAAGGCATTATTGGCAAAACCACAATAAAATCCCTGATACTGGGACTCAGTCAATGGACTGGTATGATATTCGACATTCTGAAACTTCTGAATCTGAAATTTTTGCTCCTTGACCTGTTCAGTTCTTGAACCGTTCCAGCCTACCCAGATTCCGCCGATATCCTGCAAAGCATCCTGCAATGCGACAGCCAATCCACCAGCTTTCATGTTATCTGGGTTAGGTAGATTCACACGATTTGATAACACGATGAGTTTTGACATGTGATTTCTCCGATAATTGTTGTTCTTGTGCTTTGAGTGATGTTAAAAATATTTCCAGAAAAGCTTGCACTTGGGACACATTTTCTAATCTGTATTGCGCCGCGGTTACTCCGCTGCCGACTTTAATGGAACAGCCCTTCAATGCGTTAATGGCCTGAAAACCGGCTTCGTCGGTCAGGTCATCGCCGATAAAAATGGGATAAGCAGTGGGGGAGTGATATTGCTGCATGATCTGCTGAATGGCTGAGCCTTTGTTCGCACCTTGAGGTACAAGTTCAAAGACATATTTGCCAGGTTTCAGCTCAAACTCTGGAAACTGAGACAGGCAGTTTAAAGCCAGTGTATGTGCCGCCTGCTCCATGTCCGGATGTTCACGAAAATGGAGGGCAACGGAATAGCGTTTAACTTCAATTCTCAGTTGAGCAAGCTGCCGTGCATGAGTTTGAATATAGTCTTTTAATTGTTGAAGCCGTTCTGGATTTAATTGAATTAACGTTTTTAATTCAGACTGATATCTTAATTCCAGGCCATGTGAACCTGCGATATTCCATTTAAATGGATAGATAAGATTTTGCGCCTGTATAATAGAACGGCCAGTAACTAATATAAGGGTGAGGTAGGTTTGTAATTGTTTAAGTAAACCTATAATTTCACTACTAATAATACTTTTTTCTGGATTAGGGTTAAACTCAGAGATTGTTCCATCAATATCAAGAAATAAAACCAAGTCTTGAGAATAAATCTCTGATGGGCAAGCATTTATAATCATATTTGGCGACATATAAAAAGAAGCTTCAGATGAATCTTCTATAACTTGCTCTGAATGCTTGAACATTATAAATCTACCTAAGTAATTGATATAGAGTTAAATAAATATTAAATTTTGACTTGGTTGGTTTTTGATCTTCTAGATTTATAACATATTATTTTTATTGATTCGGTCTTCAATGCAGAAACCAAACACTTTTAGTGTGTATCTTTACTTTGTAAAATTTCGAAATATTTAGGCGATTTAAATATTATATTTTCTGAGTGTATGATTATTTATTTTATTAGAAAAATGTATATTTATGTAATTATAGTAAATAATTAACTGAAACTTTAAAATGCTTTAAATTTTCCTTTAGAATATAAAACACGTTGTGTTTTGAAAATGTTTTAAATTTAACGATTTAAAGTGACTTTTTATTTAAAGTTCTATTTAAGGTTATTGGAGGTAAAATAGAATACCTTGATACAAGCAGATAAAGTTTTCTGACTTTAAATCAGAGTGGCTTTGTTGCACAAACCTAGCCTATAAGGTTTATTCAGTCCTATAATTTCAAAATGAATAAACATACTGCTAAAACTTATCGTACAACCA
>NZ_JAMXYB010000044.1:0-17370 GCF_024129495.1 Acinetobacter sp. S4400-12
AGTCACGTTGTGTACGTTTAACTCGTTGTTCTCGTTTATGTTCCATAAAATAAGTCTCTTAAGGTGTAAACTTATTTCAGGACGGGACATAAAAAGCAATAAAAAAGCCTGCATTGCGCAGGCTTTTTTATTATAACTTTAAAATTTACTGATCACTGTTTGCCGCTTTACGTTCAGCAGTTGATGGCTGCTGTAATGTGGCATCAGCGGTATTGGCTTTAAGGCCGCCACCTAAACTCTTGTACAGCTCTACCTGATTGTTCAGGTTGGCTTGTTCAAGCAGCAATAGGCCTTGCTCTGCTGCATAAGAGGCACGCTGTGCATCCAGTACAGTCAGATAGTTGTCAATTCCGGCACGAAAACGGGCTTCAGACAAGCGGTAAGTGGTATTGGTGGCTTCAACCAGACGGCGTTGAGCCGCAATTCGGTCACCAATATTCTGACGTACAGCAAGTGCATCGTTCACTTCACGGAAGGCAGTCTGGATCGACTTTTCGTAATCAGCCAGTGCAATCTGCTGATCCGTTTCAGAAATCTTGATGTTTGCCTGACGTGTGCCCCAGTCAAAGATTGGAATATCCAAGCTTGGACCAATCGCCCAGACAAAACTGCCAGACTTGAACAGATCACCCAGATCAGCCGATGCATAACCTGCTGAGCCGGTCAGACTGATGGTAGGGAACAAACGTGCACGTGCTGCGCCAATATTGGCACCTGCCGCAGACAGACGGTATTCTGCCGAGCGCACATCTGGACGGTTAATTAGCAGATCACTTGGCAGGCCTGCACCGATAGCCGTATTAGAAGTGATACGTGTGATGTGTTTAGCCGGTAACAGGTTCGCCGGTACAGGCTGACCGACCAGCAGGTTTAACAGGTTTGTAGCCTGTGCCACCTGAGTACGGTAATTGGCCACATCATTACGTGCTGTTTCAACCGAAATCTGTGCCTGACGTACTGGTAGTTCGCTGTCGATGCCAACATCAAAACGTTTCTTGTTCAGGTTAAACGATTCTAGCTGGGCTTTCAGAGTCTGTTCAGCCAGTGCCAGATTAGCATTGGCAAAGGAATAGCTGAGCCAGGCCTGTGCCACCTGACCAATCAGGGCAATTTGTGTGGCATCACGTGCACTTTGGGTTGCAAGGAAAGTATCCAGTGCATTGTCACGCAGGCTGCGCACACGGCCCCAGAAATCCAGTTCATACGCAGTCACACCCAGACCGACATTATAAGTGGTACTCGGACCGCGACCTTGTGCACTGTTATTCAGGGTGTCCTGACGCAGCACGCTGCCACTGGCACCAATGGTCGGTAGCTGGTTATTTTCAGTAATCTGGTATTGCTGCTGGGCGCGCTGGATGTTCAAGGTTGCCGTACGCAGATCACGGTTATTGGCCAGTGCCAGATCAAGTACCTGTAACAGGCGCTGATCTGCAAAAAAATCCTTATAACCCTGTTCTGCCACAGAAGTACCAGACGCATTGGTATAGCTACTTGGGATATTTGCCTGTGCAACCGGCTCTGGGCCACGCATGCTTTGACACGCGGTCAAAGCAAGCGCAAGGGCAGATACCGCAATGCTACGACCTGTAATAGACCATAGATTTTGCATTACGACTTGTACTCCTGATTTTGTTGTTTTGGTTTGTATTTAAAGATGCTTCGAATCCACACGTAGAATACAGGAATAAAGAAGATCCCTAAAAGGGTTGAGCTGATCACACCGCCCAGAACACCATAACCGACCGAGTGCTGGCTACCAGCACCGGCACCTGTAGAAAGTGCTAATGGCAGTACACCAAAACCGAAGGCCAGTGTGGTCATAATAATTGGACGTAAACGCATTTTTGCAGCATGCAGCGTGGCTTCAAACAGCTCTTCACCTTGTTCCTGCAATTCTTTGGCAAACTCTACAATCAAGATCGCATTTTTTGCAGACAGACCAATGACGGCAATCAGTGCAACCTGGAAGTAAATGTTATTTGAAAGGTTCGGATCTTTGAAAATAATCATTCCCAAGAAGGTCATTCCAACCGCACCAACGATACCCAGCGGGACCACCAGAAGCACCGAGAATGGAATCGACCAGCTTTCATATAACGCTGCCAGACAAAGGAATACAATCAGTAAAGACAGAGCCAGCAGGAATGGGGTTTGTGAACCTGCATCACGTTCTTCTAAAGATAAACCAGACCATTCATAGTCGAAACCTTGTAAGCCCTTTTCAGGAAGCTTGGCAATAATTTCTTCCATGGCCAGCATGGCATCACCCGAGCTGACACCCGGTGCAGGTGTACCCTGAATATTCATCGCAGATACGCCATTATAGCGCTCTAGACGTGGCGAACCATACGTCCATTCACCTGTTGCGAATGCCGAGAATGGCACCATTTCACCTTTGTTATTGCGCACATACCATTTGTTCAGGTCTTCCGGCATCATGCGTGAGTTGGCCTCACCCTGAACATAGACTTTCTTGACACGACCGCGGTCAATGAAGTCATTAATATATGAGCCGCCCCAGGCCATACCCATGGTGCTATTGATCTCAGCAATGCTGACACCCATGGCACCGGCTTGCGCCTGATCCACAGTAATGGTGTATTGAGGGTTATCCTCTTGGCCATTTGGACGTACGCCCATTAAGCGTGGATCTTGTGCAGCCAGACCTAAAATGGTATTACGCGCCGCCAGCAGTTGATCGTGACTTTGACCAGCAGCCGCTTTTAACTGTAAGTCGAAGCCCGCACTTACGCCTAATTCAGGCATCGCAGGAAGCTGTAAAGGCATGATGTAAGAGGCATCTTTTACAATCATGTTTAAAGCCATACCACGTTTGATGATTGCACCCACCTGTGATTCGGCTGTGGTACGGTCTTTCCAGTCTTTTAACTGAATGAAGGCCAGACCAGCGTTTTGGCCCACCCCGGTAAATGAGAACCCAGCTACACTGAATACAGAATCAACATTGTCTTTTTCTTGCTCAAGGAAATACTGGGTCATCGTATTGATGGTGTTTTCAGTACGCTCAAGGGTCGCATTTGGTGGTAATTGCACCAAGGTCATCACCACCCCTTGGTCTTCATCTGGCAAGAATGAAGAAGGGAGTTGAACGAACAGATAAGCTAAAACAGCAATCACGGCACCGTAAAATACGCCTGAGAAAAGTTTCGCATGTGTCATGCGGTCAACACCGCGCTGGTATTTCACCGAGAGGCTGTCAAAACTTTTGTTAAACCAACGGAAGAAACGCGCGAAAATATTATTGCTTTCCGGCTTGTTCGGATCGTGTTGTTTTAACATGGTTGCACAAAGTGCAGGGGTAAAGGTTAAGGCCACCACCAGCGATAAAATCATCGCGGTCACCAGCGTGAGCGAGAACTGGCGATAAATCACCCCCGTCGTACCACTCATAAAGGCCATCGGTACGAATACCGCAGTCAATACCGAAGTAATACCGACCAAGGCACCAGAAATCTGCTGCATGGATTTTTCTGTCGCCGTGACTGGATCGAGGTGCTCTTCGACCATGACCCGTTCCACGTTTTCCACCACGACAATCGCGTCATCCACCAATAGACCAATGGCCAGAACCATGGCAAACATGGTCAAGGTGTTAATTGAGAAACCAAAGACATTAATAACTGCAAATGTACCCAAGACCACGACAGGCACAGCCATGGTTGGAATAATCGTTGCACGCCAGTTCTGTAAGAACAGGAACATTACCAGGAAGACGAGAATGATCGCCTCAATTAAGGTTTTCACCACACTCTTAATTGAAAGCTCAATAAATGGCGTAGTATCAAACGCAAGCTTGTCTTCCATGCCTGCCGGGTAGTTTTTACGCAGGTCAGTCAACAGGTCTTCAACAGCAGTGGCGGTATCCAGCGCATTTGCACCGGTTGCCAGCTTAATGGCCACACCACCTGCTGGTTTACCATTAAATTTAGACAAGAACTGATAGTTGTCTGCACCTAATTCTACCCGAGCCACATCACCCAGGCGGACTTGTGCACCGTTAGGCGCATTTTTCAGAAAGATGTTTTTAAACTCTTCCGGTGTCTGTAACAGACTCTGTGCATTTACTGTGGCGTTCAGCACTTGACCTTCAATAGAAGGAGCACCACCGAGCTGACCCACTGCGACCTGGGAGTTTTGTGTTCTAAGTGCTGCTGCGATATCACTTGGCGTGACTTGCAAGCTTGCCATTTTCGATGGATCCATCCAGATACGCATGGCATATGAACCACCAAATACCTGTACTTCACCCACACCTGCAACGCGGCTTAACGGTTCAGCGATGTTCGAGTTGACATAGTCTTTAATATCATCGGCTGACATGCTGCTGTCTGGTGAATAGAAGGCAATAACTTGCAGGAAGCTTGCGCCAGACTTGGTTACTTTGACCCCTTGACGCTGTACGTCTTCAGGTAAAAGCGCAGTGGCTGATTGTAATTTGTTTTGTACCTGAACCTGTGCGATGTCTGCATCGATACCTTGTTCAAAGTTCAATGTAATTGAGGACTGGCCATTACCCGCACTGTTTGAAGAAATATAGCGCAGGCCATCCAGACCATTCATTTGCTGTTCAATGATCTGGGTCACTGTATTTTCAACAGTTTCTGCAGATGCACCTGGATAGGTTGCAGCAATTGTTACGGTGGGGGGAGCAATGGTCGGATACTGGGCAATAGGCATATTGGTTAGGGTAAGAATACCGGCTAACATAATGACCAAAGAAATCACCCAGGCAAAAATGGGGCGATGAATAAAGAATTGAGCCATGAACTAGTACTCCTTATGCATTTGCAGCAGGTTTTTGTTCAGCTGGTTCTTTTCCATCTTCTGCCTTTTTCGCCTCAGCTGTAGGGGCCTGAGTGCCTTGTGGAGCAGCAGCTTTTGGCTGATACGGTTTTACCACAACCTGTTGTTCAGGCTTAACTTTGGCAATACCATCTACAATGACTTTATCGCCAGTGTTCAAACCACTGGTTACAATCCAGTTTTGGCCTTGAATCCCTGCTGTTTCTACCGGACGAGCAACCACCTTGTTATCGGCACCAACCAGCATCGCCATGGCTTGGCCAGTTGGGGTACGGGTCAATGCGGCTTGTGGAATCAAGAAAGCATTCGGTACTTCACCTTGTACAATTTGCGCTGTAGCAAACATACCAGGAAGGAGCAAGTGATTCTTGTTCGGAAATACTGCACGTAGCGTGACAGTGCCTGTGTCAGGATTCACGCTGGCATCCGAGAATGCCAGACGGCCTTCAACCGGATAGATACTGCCATCTTCAAGTTTTAACTTGACTTTCGTATTATTCGAGCTGTTGAGGCTACCTTGACTCAGCTGCTGGCGTAAACGCAGCAGTTCTGCACTGGACTGGTTGATGTCTACGTAGATGGGATCCAGACGCTGGATCGTGACCAGAGGTTCGGCCTGACTGGCAGTGACCAAGGCACCTGCCGTCACGGATGAACGGTTGGTCTGGCCCGAAATTGGTGCGCGTACAGTTGAATAGCCTAAATTGATTTCAGCATTACGCAAGGTCGCACGGTTGGCGTTCAAATCTGCTTCAGCGAGTTTGACCTGGGCTGCAATATCATCATATTCCTGTTTGGAAATAGCATTAGTGCCGACCAGCTGACGATAGCGGCTCTCTTTAACGCGCAGTACACCTAGATTTGCTTCAGCGCGGGCAATCGCAGCACGTGCATTATCTACCGCAGTACGGTTGGTACTGGAGTCGATTTCATACAGGGCCTGACCTTCACGAACGTAGCTACCTTCAGTGAATAGGCGTTTAAGGATTACGCCACTGGTTTGTGGACGCACTTCTGAAATCTCAAATGCTGTTGTACGACCTGAGAGCTCTACAGATTGCTCGACGCTTTGGGGCTGTGCAACCAGCACGCCGACTTCAGCCGGTGGCATTTGTTGTTGAGCACCAGCTTGCTGGCCTTCACTCGGATCTTTGCTACAACCAACAAGTGCAAGACTTGTTGCTAATGCGCAAGCAGTCAGGGCGGGAGCCCAAAGCTTTGCAGACATCATTATTCCACCTCAATTAGATTTTTATCTAAATATTTTTTTATTTTAGAATCGTGCAATATCTGATCCACACCATATACCACAACGAAATCCAAATAAAACTTATACTCCAGCCGGATATGACATCTGAAGGAAAATGTACACCTAGGTAAACTCTTGAAATACCCATAATCAGCAGCCACCCTACGGCAATCATTATGATAATGGTATGTCGGGAATGTTGCCGATATATGTAAATTGCCAGACAGCTCAGACAGGCCGCATATAGACTATGGGCACTTGGAAAAGAGCTTCCAAAGCTTTCCACCAGATGAAAGGATGCTGGGGGGCGTGGTCGGGCAATCACGAATTTCAGTAGCCAGGCTAGAAGTATTCCTCCGATAACTCCGATACATATAAAAATTACGCTTGCATATTTTTTATACCACAGTAAAGAAATACACCATAGTGTGGATAAAAATAATACAAATGGCATGCCACCTATCACTGATAAGGACTGTGCAATCTGATTTAAAATCTGGGTGCGATACTCACTCAGCCATTGCATACTGAGCAGGTCAAGCCGGCTCAAAGCTGCAATATTCAAGAATAAGACACTGAAAATTAAAAGCAAAATGCCGACAAAAAGTAACAAGTAAGGCATGCCGGAAATCCTTGTCCCTCTCACCGATAAAAGACCGGTTGATTGTCTGAACCAAAGTGTACTTGTCAGTACACTTTTTTTCAAGTGTGCGTATTTTATGCGAATTCCTTTTATTTATTAAGGAATTCTCTCTATAAAGCTTGGATAATTGTCGCAGTTTTAAGTTTTAGTCGATGTATGATTTTCGTCAATTTCAATCTCTTGCTTAGGTGGCCAGAAGAAATCGCTTGGCCGGGTCAGGAAGTGAGTCATCACTAATTTTGCGAGAGGTTTCCACTGTTCAAAACGAACCCGACGGGCACGTAAAGCCACAATAATCGTCAGGGTAAAGCTGACAAACAGGTTCGTCAGGCCAATCAGCAAAACCCCCAGAAAAGAAACGATGATCAGTCCAATATCCGGTCCATTAATACTGAGCAGACCCTGAATAAAGTTTGCTGCGGCAAAGGCAATATGACGGATGTCTAAAGGTAAACCGAGGATGAAACCGATGGTCCCCATACTGCCCAGCATGATCCCGAACAGAAAGTTACCCGCTAGTGCGCCAAGATTGCGCTCTATATAGTCAGCAAAGCGTTGCAGACGCTCGTGGCCCATCAGCTGAGACAAACGCACATGCGCTTTGAGACGTGGACCGACTTTGCGGTAGACGGCCATATTGTCAAAGTAACCGGCCAACAGCCCTGACAGGAACAGGCAAACCCCGGCAATGGCAGCATGAGGAATCGCCAGAGAAGTAAAAGGGTTCAGACTATGTAAAGTAGTGGTTGCTTTGGCATGGGTCAGCAGCGGTTCATGCAAGGCCACTTCCCACATCAGAGTAATCAGGGCGGCCACTGGAATGGCGATCGAGATATTTCCCAAAATTGCCACAAACTGGGTGCGGATAATATTCACGATCAGGGCGGCCAGCTCGGCGATTCGGGCCATTTTCGCGCCTTTGCGCTGCTGGACGGTGGTGGCTAGGGCGGCTGCGGTCATCGCAGGCTGTTTGGTCGCCACGGTAAAATGCAGCACATGGATCAGCATAAAACCTAAAGAGTAGTTCATGCTATAGCTAAACGCTTGCATCAGCGGTGCCATACTGACCCGGGCCATCAATATTTTGAGCGTTGCCATGATGGCAATGATGGCACCCGCACCAGCCGCTGACTTATACATGCCCAGAAAGCCTCGCTTGTCCGTACTGACATAATGCTCGCCGGTTTTGCTGGCATTTTCAGTGACTTGTAAGGCCAGTAATTCACTATTGGTTGCCAGCAATGCACGGACACTGCGCTCGCTATAAATGGCTTCGGTAATATCTGCAATAAAAAGCCCAATAGACTGATAACGCAGGTCATCTTCATCCATGACCATGTTGAGCAAAATTTCAACGCGTTCCAGACACTGCTCAAGTAAGGCCAGCATATAGGTCAGGCTGACACTGACTCCAATCCGTTTAGTAGAACGGCGAATCTTGGCGACTACATCATGACATTGTTCCAGCATCACCAGCGCTTGTGAGGCATCCGGGGGGGTAATCGAATCCACCAGCTTGACCGTGTTATAGCGTTTTTTATATTCCTGGATAAATTCGTTGATCTCACGGTTCTGTACCAGAAAAGGTGATTCATATTCCATGAGTTCAGGTTGGGCATTAATGAATTCTGGATGCAAGCCAATACCACTGATCCGGTAAGATAGAATAGTCAGGGCTTTGATGATTTCATCTTTAATACGGGTTTTTTCCTGCTGATTGGAATGTCCCTGATTCATGACCGAAAACAGTCGCTGCCAGTCGGATTCATCAAAATAATCCAGCCAGTATTGATCAGTACGCAAATAAAAGATCTTGCGGAACAGTTCTTGCAGATTTCGATGATCTGGAATGATCGGCAGTATATGCGCTCCAATCCGCTGGTTCAGCTGGTTCCAGAAACCGTCCAGCGACAGGATGCCAGTATCGGAAAACAGGCTGGTCTGCTTGTAACGGTTAATAATTCTTAGGGTAAAGGTCTGTAAGGTCGATACTGCATTGGGAGTCAGTAACAGGGCGCGAATAAAGATATTAAACTTTGCTTCGATCTCTTCGGTATCTCTGCTGTCCTCTGGCCTTATACGCTCTACAAGCTGGATTAGCAGGTTTTCATCCAGTACCACCTGAGGTTGCTCAAGCTGGTACTGCATACTTTGAAAAAGATCAACAAAATTAATATGCATAGGCAGGAAAGGTCATTATTGAATACGGTTTAGCGCCAGTTTGGCCAGATTGATCAGGGCCTGACGATACTCTGAGTCAGGCAAGGCGTTCAAGGCTAAAATTGCAATTTCTGTTTCTTCAGTCGCACGCTGGCGGCAATAATCCAGTGCTCCTGAACTGTTGACGATGCTGATCACCTGTGCCAAATGTTCGGTACCACCAGTGGCAATACTACGGCGAATAACTTCATGATCTTCGCCAGTGGTGTTCTGCATGGCTGCAATCAGTGGTAGGGTCGGTTTGCCCTCCATCAGATCATCGCCAATGTTTTTGCCTAAGGTTTCAGCATCGGAAGTGTAATCCAGAATATCGTCAATAATTTGGAAGGCATTGCCAAAATGGCCGGCAAATTTCCGCAAAGGTTCACGAAATGCAGACTGACCCGACAGAATAGCTGCACCTTCGGTCGCCAGTTCAAACAGGCGGGAAGTCTTGCCGTGAATAATATCTAAATAGGTTTTTTCTGTGGTATCTGGCTGATGCTGAGACTGTAGTTGCAGGACTTCACCTTCTGCGATTTCACAGGTACCAGTCGAGAAATCCTTGAGCAGGACCATATTGTCCAGATCAACCAGCAGGTCAAAGGCGCGTGAAATCAGGAAGTCTCCAACCAGAACCGCGGTCTGGTTATCCCAGGTGGCATTGGCGGTCGGGCGGCCACGGCGCAGGCCAGATTCATCTACGACATCATCATGAACCAGCGTGGCGGTATGCAGCATTTCAATGATCGCAGCCAGTTTGCGGTGTTGTTCCAGGTTTTCTGCACCACAGGCTTTAGCTGCCAAAAGGCACATGATCGGGCGCATGCGTTTACCGCCAGCTTCCACCACATGTTTGCTAACTGCCATAACCAAAGCAACTTTTGAAGTAATCCCTTCATTAATAAATGTGTCCATCGCAGCAAAGTCGTTAGCCACAGGAGCGAGAATATCTTGCTTAAAGTCGATGGTCATTTCAAAGAAAACCTCTAATTCGGTAAATCGCAGCGCGTAGTTTAACAATTTATAACATGAGTGAAACATAAGAAATGCATAAACTCCACTACAAATCAGCTTTTATCGTACTTCTTTGAATGGGTCAGGCATTTTCGCCTAAAAAATTTTGCCTGACTTTGCATGTCTTTGAATTTTATAGGTTGGCTATATTACTTAAAATTGACTGTTTTTCGCTATCATTTTTTATTAGCTCGTAGATGAGTAATTGATTTTATGAGCATAATTAAATTGTTAAAATTTTCAGTGAGTTTACATCGCACTATTTGCCTGAAATGGCTTGTTGTTTGCTTAAATATCCCTTAAAATCCTTGCCCTTGTGCAACCCCCAGTGGCGTTCGTTTTAAGATCGGTATATTCCTTTATCGGCACGACGACACGGGCATATTTGGAGTACATTATGTACGCAGTAATCCAAAGCGGTGGTAAACAGCACCGTGTAGTTGAGGGCGAAACCCTTAAAGTTGAATTATTGAAAGCTGAAACTGGTGCAACGATTACGTTTGACGACGTACTTATGCTTGTAAACGGTGAGAGCATTCAAATCGGTGCTCCAGTTGTAGCTGGCGCTAAAGTAACTGCAGAAGTGGTTAGCCATGGTCGTCACGACAAAATCCGTATTGTTAAAATGCGTCGTCGTAAGCACTACCGTAAGCAACAAGGGCACCGTCAATGGTTCACCGAGTTGAAAATTACTGGTATCTCAGGCTAATTACTAGGAGTAAATAGACATGGCAACTAAAAAAGCCGGTGGTTCGACTAAGAACGGTCGTGATTCGAATCCTAAGATGTTAGGTGTTAAAGTTTACGGTGGTCAAACTGTAACTGCAGGTAACATCATCGTTCGTCAACGTGGTACTGAATTCCATGCTGGTGTAAACGTAGGTATGGGCCGTGACCATACTTTATTTGCTACTGCTGATGGCGTAGTAAAATTCGAAGTGAAAGGCCAATTCGGTCGTCGCTACGTATCTGTTGAAGCTTAAGCTTTAATAGAAATAAAACCCGCAAATTTTGCGGGTTTTTTATATTAACTGAACTATTAAACACAGCTGAACAAACATTCAATAATTACCAGTTTACAAGAAAAATGATCCGTAATTTGAAACTATTCATAATAAAAAAGTTTTAAATATAGAATTAAACGTGATTTGAATTAGCTGTTTTAAGGTGGGTAATTAAAAGCAAAAAGTATAAAAATAGAATAGGGATATGAATAAAATTTTGAAAAAACTTTGATCAAGGCTTGCTTCAAAGGTAATACACAGCCTACAGAGGTCGGTTTCAATATGCTGGGCTGAGTATCAGTGTTGGAATGGGGGGAGGTGAACAGGGAAGTGTCATCGGTTGGAGTGATCTAACTGAAAACCATTAATATGTCTATAAACTGGCCACTACGACTAATCGGGTTATTTTGGCACGAGCTTTTCTGGGGATGATAAAGGAAATAGTGGCTAGACCCATAAACTAACGAGAATTTTAATAAGCTCCGAAATGAGCAGGAGCTTCTTTGTGATTGTTAATTTTTCTTCATCATGATGAACAAAAAAATCAATTTCGAATTAATAACCATACAAAAATTCTTATTTTCTATCATTTTAGCTTTTTATTTTCGTTTAAGATGAGGCATTGAATAAATTGCGCTGACGCAAATATAAAGGTGAAATTATGCAAATGCTTCGTAAAACCGTATGTGCGATGGCCTTGGGTGCAGTCACTTTAGGGCCGGTCATGAGTACAACCGTGTTTGCTGCGCCAGTAGCGGCTTCGGAGCAACAGGCCACTACCAGCCTGATCAAACAGCTGAACCATATTCGTAGTCTGACTGCAAACTTTGAGCAGACCACCAAGCTGACCGCTCCTAAAACCACCCAGAATAAAGGGCTGACCGCGCAGCATATGAATCAGACCTTTAAAGGGGTAATGAAGGTAGAACGTCCGGGTAAATTCTATTGGGAAACGTCAAGCCCATCGAAACAGACCATTGCAACCACGGGTAAAACCGTCTGGATTTATGACCCCGACCTGCAACAAGCAGTACGTCAGAGTCTGGATGAACAGGTAGCAAACACGCCTGCATTATTATTGTCCGGTAATACCAGTCAGATCATGCAGTCTTATCGTGTGACCCAGCCGAACAAAGGCAAGACTTATTACACGCTGTATCCCAAAAATACCGATGGTGTCTTTGAAAGTCTGACCATCAGTTTTGGCGCGAATAAAGCACCTACTCTGATGATTTTACAGGACTCTTTAGGACAGACGACCCATATTCGCTTTAATAATGTAAAAGTGAATAGCAGTATTCCGGCTTCCACCTTTAACTTTACCCCGCCAAAGGGAACGGACATTATTGATCAATAAGCTGGATGAATAAATACAGTTAAAAGCAACCTACGGGTTGCTTTTTTGATATGTACAGGGCAATTTGAAAGCAGCCATATTTTAGAGAGATAGAAGAATTTGGCTTGAAATAGGTGACAAGCACTGAAGGATAAGGAGCCGGGGATGAAGCAATATCCATTTTATATCCTACGCTGGCTGTCAATCAGCAGTGTCTTCATGCTGGGTTTATACGGTTGCCAGCCTGGATCTCAAAATAAGACACAAAAAGACGAGATAAAAATTGAGGCCAAAACAGTGCCTGTTCAGGAGGCTGCTCCGATAGTCTGTGACAAAGAAGGCTGTGTCCGCTTTGATCTATCTACCGTAGATACCCATATCCCGTGGATTGACCAATATTTTATCGAGCGGATCAAACGTACTGAACCGGTTGCCTTTAGTCCGCTGGTATCTGCTCAGGCTCAATCCAGACTTATAGACCAGCGCAGGATTCGGGTCAGTTATGTGGGGCAGCAGGGGCCGATTGCTACCTTTGTGCTGGAAAGCAGCCATCTGGCCAAAGCTTCTGGTCGGCGTATTCAGCATCAGGAATATATCAATCTAGATCTGGAGCATAAAAAGCGTCTGGCTTTACATGAAATCATGCTGGCTACGCGAGAGGCAGAACTCATGAATGTTGTAGATCAGCAATATCCAAACAAATTAAAGAAAGGAAAAGTTAAACAGTCACAGCTTAGGCTGAGCGATAATTATTATCTGGATCGGCAGGGACTGGTGCTGGTTTATCCGCAGAATGAGTTGAGTCTGGGCGCCCAGGGAGTGCTGGAATTAAAAGTGCCTTATTCACAGTTAAACGGTATTCTTCAGCCACGATATTTGCCGGTTGTACCCAAAGAGCGCCCTTAAATATTGTTCTAATAACCCCCAGCTATTGGCTTGATCACTGTATTTTTTAACGTTAAAAGCTTACACTATAGTCAGTTTTTTTCTTATCCAAAGATTGGTTATGATCGACCCGAAATTACTCAGAAATAATATTGAGGCTGTAAATCTAGCCTTGGCAAAACGTGGCGTGCAACTGAATGTAGAAGAGTGGGCTGCACTGGAAGCCCGCCGTAAAGAGATTCAGTCCAAAACTGAATCCTTGCAAGCTGAGCGTAATGCGGGTGCCAAGCAAGTGGGTCAGATCAAAAAAGCAGGCGGTGACGCTTCTGAGATCATGACCCGTATGGCGGCGATTGGTGATGAAATCAAAGCGGCTGAAATTGCGCTGGCTGAGCTGCAAGCTGAACTCGAAGAAAAGTCCCTGTCTATTCCAAACCTGCCGGATGAATCCGTGCCTGAAGGTAAGGATGAAAATGACAATGTAGAAGTCCTGACTTGGGGTACACCACGCGCCTTCGACTTTGAAATCAAAGACCATACTGACCTTGGTGAGATGATGGGTGGTCTGGAATTTGAAACAGCAACCAAATTAACCGGTTCACGTTTTAGCGTATTAAAAGGGCCATTGGCGCGTCTGCAACGTGCGCTGACCCAGTTTATGCTGGATACGCATACCCTGCAAAATGGTTATACCGAAGCCTATGTTCCATATCTGGTCAATGCGGATTCCCTGCGTGGTACAGGCCAGTTGCCAAAATTTGAAGAAGACTTATTTAAGCTGCAAGGTGAAAAAGAATTTTATCTGATTCCGACCGCTGAAGTGCCAGTGACCAACTTTGTACGTGATGAAATCATTGATGCAGAACGTCTGCCCCTGAAATATGCAGCGCATACGCCATGTTTCCGTAGTGAGGCAGGTTCTTATGGCCGTGATACCCGTGGTCTGATCCGTCAGCACCAGTTCGACAAAGTGGAAATGGTGCAGATCGTAAAACCTGAAACCTCTATGCAGGCTTTGGAAGAGCTAACCGGTCATGCAGAAGGTATTTTGCAAGCCTTAGGTCTGCCATACCGTAAAATCATCTTGTGTGGGGGCGATATGGGGTTCGGTGCAACCAAGACCTATGACCTGGAGGTCTGGGTGCCAAGCCAAAATACTTACCGTGAAATTTCATCATGTTCAAATATGGGAGATTTCCAGGCACGCCGTATGAAAGCGCGTTACCGTGCTGACCAGAAGAAAACTGAATTTGTGCATACCTTGAATGGTTCAGGTCTGGCTGTGGGTCGTACCTTGCTGGCAGTTATGGAAAACTATCAGCGTGCTGATGGTTCAATCGAGATTCCGGAAGTATTGCGCCCATATATGGGTGGGATAAGCTATATCGACTAAGGTCGGTACACAGCATTTTGTGCAGCATCAAGGTATAGACAGTCAGATTTAAAGTTTTGAGGTAATCCGTGGATATTTTTCCAATCTCGTTAAAGTTGCAGCAGCAACCTTGTCTGATTGTCGGTGGTGGGCATATTGCCTACCGGAAAGCATTATTGCTGCAGAAAGCCGGGGCAATCATTGATGTGATTGCTCCTGAAATTGAAACGGCTTTGCTGGAGATTGTGCAGCAGTCTGCTGGGCAGTATGTACAGGCACGTTTTAGTGCCGACCTGCCGCTGCGCCAATACCGTTTGGTGATTGCGGCGACCGATGAAGCCGATACTAATCAGCAGGTATTTATAGCCTGTGAAGCTGAAAATGTATTGGTCAACAGTGTTGATGATCCGCCGCATTGCCGTTTTATGGTGCCGGCGATTGTTGACCGTTCTCCTTTGGTGATTTCTGTGGCGACTAATGGCACATCGCCTGTGCTGTCTCGCCAGATCCGTACCCAGTTAGAAGCTGTTATTCCGCACGGCATGGGAAAACTGGCTGAATTTTCTGGAAAATGGCGCGCTGCGGTGAAAGCCAAAATTAGCAATCCGGATAAACGCCGGATTTTCTGGGAAGACCTGTACGCCAGTCCGCTGAAAGAACATGTATTTAATGACAATCTGGTCCAAGCGGATCGCTTGATTGAGCAAACCTTAAATGAATGGCAGCAACCGAAAGGTGAAGTCTATTTGGTCGGAGCGGGACCAGGTGATCCAGAGCTTTTGACCCTCAAGGCTTTGCGCTTGATGCAACAAGCGGATGTCGTCATCTATGACCGTCTGGTATCGGCACCGATTATGGAGCTGTGCCGCCGTGATGCAGAAAAAGTCTATGTTGGTAAGGCACGTTCCAATCATGCCGTTCCACAGGAAGGAATCAATGCCTTGCTGGTGAAATATGCCAGTGAAGGCAAGCGGGTCTGCCGGTTAAAAGGGGGAGATCCTTTTATTTTCGGGCGAGGGGGTGAAGAGATTGAAGAGCTCTTTGCTGCAGGTATTCCATTTCAGGTGGTTCCGGGGATTACAGCCGCATCGGGCTGTTCAGCCTATGCCGGAATTCCACTGACTCATCGTGACTATGCACAAAGTGTACGTTTTCTGACCGGACATTTAAAAGAAGGTTCACCTGAACTGCCTTGGTCTGAGCTGGTTTATGAAAATCAGACACTGGTGTTGTATATGGGTCTGATTGGACTGGAAACTATTTGCAAAAAGTTAATTGCACATGGTCAGCGTCCCGATATGCCTGTGGCTTTGGTGTCTAAAGGCACCACGCCCGAGCAGAAGGTTGTAGTGGGAACCCTGCAAAATATTGCAGCTCAAGTATCCGAGCATCAAATTCAGGCCCCGACTTTGACCATTATTGGTGAGGTGGTCCGCTTGCGTGAAAAGTTGCAATGGCAGGAGCGCGCTGAGGCGTGATTGTAGCTCTGTCAGAGCGTTAATTGATTGCTTCAGCGCAGGTCGCAAGTCTTGTATAAGATGAGCGATACTTAATGCCCTTGATCTGTTATATCTGTAAAAAACGATGCAGGAACAATGTTTAGATCCGATATATCAGCTAAACCCTGTGTCTATATTTAAAATATTGAGTGAATAAAAGTGATCCATGTCGTTCTCTATGAACCAGAAATTCCTGCAAATACAGGGAATATCATTCGCCTGTGTGCCAATACAGGCGCACAATTACATTTGATCAAACCGCTAGGATTTGAGCTGGATGATAAAAAACTGAAACGGGCTGGTTTAGATTATCATGAATATGCCAATCTACAGATCTGGGACAATATCGAAGATTGTCTGGCTGATCTGGCCAGCAAGGGTGTCGGAATTGATGCGGTTTATCCGCTGACCACCAAAGGTTTTGAAACGCCGCATACCTCAGATTTAAACCGCCCGGTGGCGCTACTCATGGGGCCTGAAACCCGAGGCCTGCCTGAACAGGTACGTTTGATGTTCCCACAAAAGCACTGGATTCGTCTGCCGATGGCTGAAAATTCCCGTAGTTTGAACCTGTCGAATGCCACTGCCGTGATTGTCTATGAAGCCTGGCGTCAGCAGGGTTTTAAAGCCCTTTAATCTTTGGATGCATGACAAGCTGCCTAAGTGCAGCTTTTTTATTTCCTTGGTACTCATCCTCCTCTTGGCTTCATTTGTTATGATGAGCTGAATAAAAGCAACGGAAATAACAAGGATATGTGTCTGAAGCCGATCTTAACACTGTCCCTCGGCCTATATTTGGGAATGACCGCTTTACCGCTTCATGCTGAAGAGGAAACAGTAGCAGCGACAGAAAAGATTCAGCCTATCACTCAGGCAGAAGTGCAGCAGAGTCTGACAGAGATGCAGCAGCGTTTAAATCTTCGCATTGAGCAGTGGGGGCAATCACTTCAGCGTGATGATTTTGAATGGACCTGGCATGGACGTAAACTGAAGCAGTCCAAACGTCAGGAAGTCTGTGATATTTTCCAACAAGTGGTCAATGAAATGTATCAGCTCATGGTTGAAAATAAAGCCCGTTTACGCCCCGAAGACCAGAAACTCTTGTCGAATCGTGACGGGTTTATTGAAAAACTGGGTTATCAGAATAATCGGGTCAATACCAAGATGGGCTTTGATTGCCGTTTACACTAAGCACAGCAAAATCCAAGCCTAAAAAAGGCGCATCAAGCGCCTTTTTTAAAGTTAAACATGTCCCGTCCTGAAATAAGTTTACACCTTAAGAGACTTATTTTATGGAACATAAACGAGAACAACGAGTTAAACGTACACAACGTGACTA
>NZ_JAMXYB010000045.1:0-15854 GCF_024129495.1 Acinetobacter sp. S4400-12
AGTGCGTGCCATTGAAAATGTAGAAATAAAAATAACTCAAAGGAGGATTTTAAGTATTTAAAACCAATTCTTCAAATGAGGACACGCTCTAGATTTCTAAAAGAAATGATTCACCTTTAGAGCAATCACCATTAAGCCATTGCCAATTTTCTATGAGTTTAATTTTTCCATTATTCTGGATTTCAATCTCAGTATTACACTGCCCTACACGTAATTCATTCTTTTCATTTATGTGATGGTAGCTCATTGTAAATGTGCTTTCAGAAGTCATGAAACCTATTAAATGTCCACTTATAATCCGACCTCCAGAATATGTAGCTTCTATTTGTTTACCAACTTGCTGATAGTGAAAAATAGTTTCACAGGATACTTCTCCATTCGCTGTATTGTTAGTATTCATGAATTTTTTATTATTCAGCAGTAATTTCATTTTTATCCCAAGATTTCCTAAAATTAATATAGACCTGATGAATTTATAAAAATAAATTTAAAATGACATGCATTTTCTTAATCAATATCCGGGCAACTGATTATAAAAATGTCTCATTTTCAAATAGTCACACCGCTTGCTGGGCCAAAAACTTCTCAATGGCCATTTGTGCTATTTCAGTATCCTGAAATGATTTCGCCCCAGAAACACCCATCGCCCCCACCAGTTGGCCTTGATATAAAATCGGCTCTCCACCTTCTAGCATGCCCGAAAAACTTTCCATAGTCAGAAAACCCATTTGACCACCTTTAATCATATCTTCGAATAGTTTGGATGGACGGCCACTTATGGCTGAGCATTTTGCTTTTTCAATTGCCAGATTTGCAGTCATTGGTGAACTGCCATCCATACGCTTCATTACCAGCAAATGACCGGTTTCATCCATAACCGCAATACTGACCTTAAAATTGTTCTGCATGGCATATTGATATGCCTGATCTAATAAAAATTCGGCATCATTTAAAGTCAGATAATGTTTGGTGTGCATCCCTCTTTTTCCTTGTTCAAGATCTCTATAAAAAAAGCCCGAAAGAATTCAGGCTTAAATAAATAGCAGAAAACTAAAAAGTTTAGGCTTTCATTTCGGCAAACGTCTCAGCCGCAGCCTGAAGCGTAAAGGCAATATCGTCATCACTGTGTGCTGCTGAAATAAAGCCAGCTTCAAAAGCGGATGGCGCCAGATTTACTCCACGTTTTAACATACCGTGGAAGAATTTACGGAAAGCATCAACATCACATTTCAACATGGAATCAAAACTGGTGATGTCTACCTGATCCGTGAAATACAGACCGAACATGCCGCCCACTTGTTGAGTCTTGAATGGAATACCCGCTTCATCTGCTGCCGCTTGCAAGCCTGTAAGAAGTTTTTCAAGTTGTGCAGTCAGTTTTTCATAGAAGCCTGGCTCGCGCAGATGTTTAAACATCTCAATACCTGCACGCATTGCCAGCGGGTTACCAGACAATGTGCCTGCCTGATAGACCTTACCAAGTGGTGCGATGCACTCCATGACTTCTCGTTTACCACCAAAAGCACCCACTGGCAGACCAGCCCCAATGATTTTACCTAGAGTCGTTAAGTCTGGCGTAACCCCATAATGCGCCTGTGCACCGCCTAGTCCGACCCGGAAACCGGTCATGACTTCATCAATAATAAATACCGAACCGTGCTCATCACACACGTCACGAATCGCTTGCAAAAATCCTTCAACGGGTGCAACCAGGTTCATATTACCTGCAACTGGCTCGACAATTACACCGGCAATTTCAGAACCGAACTTGGCAAAGCATTCTTTTAAAGTTGCAATATCATTGTATGGCAGCGTTAAAGTATGTTTGGCAAAATCAGCCGGCACACCTGCCGATGTCGCCTCGCCCTCACCTGTAGTCAAAAGACCTGAGCCGGCTTTGACTAGCAGAGAGTCGGAATGACCATGGTAACAGCCTTCAAATTTGACAATCTTGTCACGGCCTGTATAACCACGTGCCAGACGGATCGCAGTCATGGTCGCTTCAGTACCCGAGTTGGTCATACGAACCAATTCAATTGATGGCATGATGTCACAGATAATATCTGCCAGTGTCGTTTCATGCACGGTCGGCGCACCAAAGCTCAAGCCGTCTACAGCGGCATCTTGTACAGCCTTAATAATCGCAGGATGTGCATGGCCCAAAATCATTGGCCCCCACGAACCAACGTAGTCTACATAGCGTTTACCATCGACATCATAGAGATAAGCCCCTTGCGCCTTCTCAATAAAAACTGGCGTACCGCCTACGCTATTAAATGCACGCACTGGTGAGTTCACGCCGCCTGGAATATGTTTACTGGCCTGTTTAAACAATTGCTCTTGCTTTGGAGATAAGCTCATGGATGCACTCAACTAAAAAATGAAATATAAACAAAAAAAATCAAATTAAACTGTTTCTGCAAACAATGCAGCCCACGCATTTACACGCGCAGGAATGTCTTGAACCGCTAAGGCTAATATATCACTGATCACCGCACAAAGGTCAGCCCCTGCTTCAATCACGGCCTGAGAGTTTTCTACGCTTAACCCCCCAATTGCACAAATCGGCAACTGATATTTTGCTTTCGCCTGCTTTAGCGTTTCAAGCCCGATATTACCTGCTTCAGGTTTGGTATCGGTGGCATAGATCGCCCCGAAAGCGACATAAGTGGCGCCATCAGCAATCGCTTTGTCTGAAAGTTCAATTGAATTATTGCATGAACGTCCAATAATTGCGCCATGTGGCAAACGTCCAGCAGCGTCGGAAATCTCACCATCCGACTGTCCCAGATGCACCCCCAAGCCGAATTTTTCTGCCATAGCCAGATCATCATTAATCACAAAAGGTGTCCGGTATTTCTCTGCTAACGCTTTTATTAGCTCAACTTCTGCGTCTTGATCCGGTTTTGCCACTTTTTTACGGCGGTATTGCAAGATCGCAATATGGCCTGTCGCCAAGGCTGCTTCGAGTTTCTCTAATAAAAGTTCCAATGCATCATCATTGGTAATTAAATATAGACCGCGCATCGTACTCGCCACTAATAGAATGGCTCTATTATAGCCCGAAGCGTTGTTATTTTTGTGGTTCAGTGAAGTAAACCGCTGAATATCAAAGCCTGAATCTATTTTTATCTAAGGGGAGACAGTGGACTTGTTCTCCAACCTCAAAAGTCTTTTTATAAGTAGAAAAGTTATGTAATCATCTGCTGTATAAAAAATTTGGCCCATTGCTGTCACCGACAGCTTGATCGATTCAGTATTTTTAGGCATAAAAAAAGCCCGGAGAAGGTCGCTCCAGGCTTGGAAAACTGGTTGATTCAGAATAATTTACCTTGATAAAAACCTCAACTAAGTCATATCACGATTAATAAAATAATAAAATTTCGCTTACAAGTCTTTTTATCTGTTTGCACTTATCCATTAAAGCACTATTCAATAAAACATGGATATGAATTAAACAGAAATTTTATCGTATTGAGTATCAATCAAACTGATATTCATCCGTAACACATCAGCAAACATACGCCAGTCAGAAATAAAGCTGTAGAAAGGCTGCTTGAAGCTGGCCGGTTTATTTTTTTCAAAAACAAAATGTCCAATCCATGCGCAGGCATAACCTGAAAGCAGCCCATAAGTCAGATATTTGGCCTTACGCTGACGAAGCGCCTTGCTAAAAAAATAAAGTCCTATACTGCTTCCCGTAATATGCAGACGACGGCTCATAATGTGGCGATGTTCAGTCAGATAAAATCGGTAAAATTCATGATAATCACGAATGGGCATTTGCGGAGACGCCGCAACTATATTTCCCTGCTCTACTTGAATCGGTGCATTCATAACATCATCCTGAAGTCTTTCTGCAACATTAGCGCATAATTTGGACAATTAAAAGACTGTTCATCCTATAGTCTCAATCTCATTCTGGGTCTATTAATTACTGAATTTTCTAGTATTAAATAAACATATACCTATGAAATTTTATATTAATTTCTTTAATCAGCACTTTTTCCCTTTGGTCAAGTCTTACATGTGATTTGAATTTGGTTACAATCTGCTGCTTAAAAATCTAAAAATATTTCCGCGATCTTTCGCAACCTCATTACAGCAAGCAGGCTTCAGTCTTATTTGAATAGCTGAGCAGACAGGATAATTATCATGGTTGAAGTTGAACTCAAGTTTCAGATTCCGGCAGCACGCCGTCAAGCCCTGCTCAAGGCACTTGATCCTAAGAAATCGCAACAGATCCAGCTTCAGGCCAAATATTATGATACCGCTGACCGTCAGTTAGCTCAGCATGGTGTGGCATTGCGTCAACGCCTTGAAGGAACACGCTGGATCCAGACTCTAAAAGCAGCTGGCAAAAGTCATATCGAACGCTTTGAGCATAATCATGATTTTGGAGAACTGGCTCATTCGCCTGAACTGGAGCTGGGTATTTATCAGCAGTGTCCTGAAGCTCAGGAAATTCTGGTGGGTGCCCTAGGGCAACAATTTGACCATCTAAAACTTCAGTTTGAAACGGATATTGTACGTACCTTACGTGTCATTGAGTATGAAGACAGCCAGATTGAAGTCAGTCTGGATGTTGGTCATATCCGCACGCCAGATGCTGAACAGGACGTACACGAGGTCGAGTTTGAGCTTAAACAGGGTTCTGTGCAAAACCTGCTGGCTATGAGCTTTGAATGGGTCAAAAAATATCAGCTCTGGCTGGATGTACGCAGCAAGGCTGAAATAGGCAATCTCCTGGCCAGTGCCCAAACGGTTAGCCCGGCAACACAGGCTAAAGAATTTCAGCTGAGCAAAAAATCCAGTGCAGGCGAGAATCTATGCAGCCTGATTGCCCAACAGATGCAGCATCTTTTACCTAATATTGCGGCCATATCGGCGCATGTGGCTGAACAGGAGCACATTGAGCAGGCACAACAGGCCCTGCATCATCTCCATTTAAGTCTGCTACTGTTTAAGGACTGGCATACAGGCGTTTCGGATAAATGGGCACATCAGCTGGAAGCATTTAAAAAACAGTTTGAACATTTACAGCATTTGCAACATATGCAAAACACGCTGGCCAGTTTCCTGCAAAATCCAACCACCGCAGAAAACCTGACCAAAGATATTCTGTATGCTCAGGAGAAACTGAATCATCTGGTGAAATCCACCCAAAATGTGCATCATTATCTGGAATTGCTGATTTTCAGTTTAAGCGGCCATCAGAAATCCGGGCCAGATCTGAAAACTGCAGCACAAACCTGTCTACAACAACAGTATAAAGCCTTGCAAGAACAAATGAATCAAACAGATAGTGCCGATTTTGACAGTCTGGATCAGTTGTCGATGCGTATTCAGGAACTGAAATTCAGCTTCCCGATTTTGACGCATGTCTATGATGTAAAGAATCTGCAAAAATACAGCAAGGCTTTGAATGATGCCCAGCAAGCCGCCCAAGAATATCAAACTCTGGCATCTTCAGCGCTTTATATCCAGCAGACTGAACTGGAAGCCAGTGACTGGTTTGTTCTGGGCTGGCTGACCGCCAAGCAGGAAGTTTATGCACAAAAGCTGCTAGAAACGACCGAACAGTTTCTGGTCAGTCGCAAATTTCTTAAATAAATCTCATCAAAGAGTTTCAAGCACGCTACGGCGTGCTTTTTTGTTGCAGAAGTGCCTCACACAGCTATGGATCTTTGGGATATATTGAATGCTATCCCGTTACATCGTGCAGGTGTGATCCGATGGCAGAGGTTGAATTGAAATTTCAAATCCCTTTACATACACGCAGCCAGTTTGAACAAGATTTTCAGCAGTATGCGCCTGCCCGGCATCATCTATATGCCCAATATTTTGATACTCACGATCAGCAATTACAGCAACATAAAATCGCACTGCGGCAACGTCTGGAAGATAAACAATGGTTTCAGACGTTAAAGGCACCTGCGCGGCATGAGTTTGAGCGTTTTGAACTGGAACATTGCCTGGGGGAAACCCAGCCAGAATCGTGTAATTTTCATCTATATCAAAAAGATAAGCAGGCCAAAAAAATACTCAAGCAGGCAATAGGCAAGCTGAATACTCCCCTACTGCTCCAATTCGAAACAGAGGTCAAACGTCAGGTCATCCAGTATAATTACCAGCAGAGCCAGATAGAAATAGCTTTCGATATTGGAGAAATTCGCTCTGGAGACCAGATTGCTCATATTTATGAAGTCGAATTTGAGCTTAAAACTGGTACACTGGATCAACTGATTGCATGTGTAGAAACTTGGGTTGAACCTTATCAGTTGTGGCTGGATGTACGCAACAAATCTGAACGCGGTTATGCCCTATTAAAGGCTGAACAGCAGCTTCCAGTTCAGCATCAGGTTGTACTCAATTTAGAAGAGGAAACCGATGTTGCTAAAATCCTGCAAAAAATTGTAGCAAACTGTCTGACTCATCTTTTTCCGAATGCAACGGCAATTGCCCTAGAACACTATAATAGCGACCATGTGCATCAGGCACGTGTTGCAGTCCGTCGTTTACGCAGTGCCTTAAAAATTTTCCAGTCCGAAACCAAAAAATGTCCAGCTGAATGGCAAGATCAGCTGCGGGATATTTTTCAGCAATTAGGCGCTACCCGCGATCGGGATGCCTTAGCTGGAAGCCTGCTCCCACAATTAAAACAAGCCGGTTCACCACTTTTAGTATTACCTCCTGCTCCTAAAGGGCAGTTCAATATCAGTCAACTGTTTCAACAGCCCGCGATTACAAAGCTGTTTCTTGAACTTTTAGGCTTTAGCCAGCGCAAATTTAAGCCACATCCATCTTCCCATAAAACACTTTGCACCAGTCTCAGCAGCTTGCACCACAAAATTTGTGAGGATGCAGCCAATTATATACAGCTGGATATTGAGGCACGACATCGTACTCGCAAGCGAGTCAAGCGTTTACGCTATAATATTGAGTTTTTGCAAAGCCTGTTTGTCGAGCAGGAAGTAAAAGCGTATCTCAAAGCATTAAAGCCTGTTCAGGAAAGTTTAGGACATTATAACGATCTGTTCGTTGCAGAAGAGCTATTCCTTCCCTATGTGAAAAAGCAGCCCAAAGCCTGGTTTGTGCTGGGATGGATTAAAGCTGAACAACAACGCCTGTCTGCTGAAGCTGCGGCCCGGTTAATACAGTTTACTAAAACCGAGCCATTCTGGTCATAGCGACATGGCTTTAACGATTTTTGCCATACACTTTCCAGATATTATTATCTGCCAATGGATCGCTATAACTATCACTACGTTGTTTGCGTGGCTTATCGCGTGCATCCACCAGCTCAAAGTCTGGCTCGACACTCAGCACGATCCCATTTACATAAAATCGGGTGCGCGTATATTCACTTTGCCTATGCTGAAATACATAAGTCCGTAAGTCAACAAATTCACGGTGTGCCACCAACGCTGCTGTTTCATCACTGTCCAGCCAACGCTGCATGGCAGCCACCTGTTCTGCTTCAAACTGTCCGCATTTTTCTATCAGACTGGCAGTACCGCGAAAGGTTTTGGATTCTTTGGCCCGAGTCTTATTAATACGGATGCGATCCACATGAAAATAGAATAAGGGTAGATTCAGGTGACCGGGCAGGTGAACTGCATCTACGACCTCATCTTCCATAAACGGCTGAAACAGGTCTTGTGCTCTTTCAATCAGACCCAGCCATTGTGTGTAATATTCATCCACCTGCGACTTGGTGCCATAGTAAATCGGTAAACCTTCAACATTGGCCAGATTTGCGGGTGGCCATATATTCTGGCGCAACAAGGCAATATCACTTTTCAGGCTTTGTACCGCAATTGCATCTTGCATGGTATTCACACTTTAATTGCTTAGGCTATTTTTAGATTAAGGCAAAGGTTTAGTTTCTGCAAGGCTTTGCCTATAATTAGACATCAAGATTTTATAGTCAGGAAAAATTCATGGTTCAAAAGATTGAAGCAGCCGATGTAACCGAAGAAGAAGCGTTAAATGCTGCATTCTTTGAACGTGCTGATGAATTTATTAAACAGGCCAATGAATTTAGCCGCGTAAAAAAAGGTTCTCAGGAAAATCCGGCAGACAAACGCGGTCAGGTCAGCGCTGCAATGCTGTTTGGTACAGCCCGTTTTAATACCTGGGTCGCTGCCAACAATTTTAAAGATGGCAATGAAATGCGCGATGCTAAAGATCAGGTCATGTCTTATATCTTGCAGCAGTTCCAGATGATGCTGGAAGACAATTATGATGAATACTGCGAGCAGTTTGAAAACTATTTACGTTTCCGTCGTAATGAAGAGTTTCATGCCAATAAGCATCAACACGACCATGATCATTAATGAAAGCCCTACGGGGCTTTTTTTATGGACACAAAAAAATTGACTGTAGGCTGACTGTAGGCCTATATAAAAAATAATAAAAATTAAGGACGGACCAAGAATATTATGCAATCACTTCCCTTTTCAATCATTGACCCGCATATCCACCAATGGGATCCCTATACTACCCCGCATGCCGCGGCTTTCGCGGTGAAGCTGTTTGGCAAACATCCTAGATTGCTAGACAAGATGGTTCGACTGTTAAAACCCAAAGATGTGATTGAAACGATTGGCTTGACTGAACATCTGACTGCACCCTACCTGCCTGGAAATTACAAGAAAGATGCAGGTCATTATAAGGTGGAGCAGATTGTGCATGTCGAAGCCAGTTGGCATCAACAGAAAGGTACGGGCGTGGTAAACGAAACCCGCTTCATCGCTGGACTTCCTTTTGATCAGCATAATATCCAGTTAGGTGGCATTGTCGCCACGGCGGATCCACGACAGAAAAATTTTAAACAGCTCCTGCAATTACATCGTGAAGCCTCACCCAAGTTTCGTGGCATCCGTAAAATGGCAGCAGTCCATGCAGATAAAGCTATTCATGCATGGGCAGATGAACCGCATCTGTACCGCAATAAAAAATTCCTCAAAGGTTTTGAGGAACTGGCCAAGCAAGATTTAAGCTTTGATGCCTGGGTATATTCTCTCCAGATTTCAGATGTTACTGCGCTGGCCAAAGCCTTTCCAGACACACCTATCGTGCTGGATCATCTGGGTACGCCTGCTGGTTTATTTGGCAAGGTGGGTAAAAGCACTGGCAAGACAGCTCAGCAACGTGAATATATTTTTCAGGCATGGATAGAGGATCTGGCTGAACTGGCACAATGCACGAATGTATCGACTAAAATGTCTGGCTTGTTTATGCCTGTTTTAGGGCATGATTTTCATCAGCAGAAACGACTGGCAACTAAACAGGAACTAGTAGAACGTGCAGCTCCCCTGATTCAGCATGCTTTAAACTGCTTTGGAGCTAAGCGCGTGATGTTTGCGTCCAACTTTCCGATGGATCGTGTCAGCAGCTCACTCACTAACATTATTGATGCGTTTAGCGATATTGTGCAGGCTTATGATGAAAATGCCTTAAAGCCGATTTTTTATGAAAATGCTAAAGCGTTTTATAAATTATAAGAATAAGCGTCTGGATCCTTAAAAAAGGAGGAAAATACATATGCTCTGGGAAGAAATGATCGCTAGTCCCTTGTCAGAAAAACTTTTATATATTTGCCTGGTGATCTGTTTTAGTGGAATGGCATCCTGCTATTACCAACATATGATTCACTTACCCTTTAATAAAGATATTGCTTTCGGAGCAATCTTAATATCAGGTGGTATTTTCCTGTTTCTTTTTGCCACTTTCTGGTGGAGCTTAGCCAGTGCTGTGCTATCTGGCGTTTTAGGTGGAATCCTGTTTACCAGAAAAGTTACTTAAATTAGGGCTTTAAATAATATTGAAAAATAAAAAATCCCCGACTTGAGGGGATTTTTCTATTTACCTACTCACACTATGATTGCTTAACTTCTTTTCCATACTGATCGGCCATCACTTCCACCAGCTGATTTGGCTTGATGTATTTTTTAATCACGGCATCAATGTCGGCTTTACTGAGTTGGGCAATCGCCTGATCACGTTTTTCCCGATACAACAGATTACGGTCTTTATCCAGTTGCGGAACCAGCATGTTATGAATACGGCGATCATCTTCCAGCGCATTTAAGCGTTTTTTTAGAATACTGGCTTTGGCAGCTTCCACTTCCTGTTCCGTGACACCCCGGGTCAATAGCTCATTCAACACTTTATATACTGCTTGTGAAACTTGTGCTGATTTCCCTGCCGTATAGTTTGCATCAATGGAGAGCGCGCCTGACTCCGCCCATTCATCAAACTGGAGATTGGCACCAAATCCATAGACCAAGGCATTTTTTTCACGTAGCTCCTGAGCCAAACGGGAAGACAACTGGGAATTCCCCAGAATATATTCAAAGACCTGCAAAGCCGGCACATCAGGATTGTCCGCCCCCACCGGCAAAGTCATCAGTGCCTGATAGCTGCCAAACTCACGCTGCTCAGATAAGGCATGAACTTGTTGGGCAGGATAAGCTCTATATACCGATTTCAGGCGCTCATAAGGCTGTTGGGTTTTCCAGTCAGCAAAACTTTTTTTCAGGATGTTTTGCATGAACTTGGGGTTAAATTCACCCGTAACCGCAATTTGTGCATGATGGGTTTTAAAAAACTGCTGATACAAGGCCACTACCTGTTCACGGGTGGCCGCTTTAAACTGTCGGGTCGCCAGCTCAGGTTCAAAATGATAGCGAATATCTCCTGGCTGGTAGATTTCAATGATTCGCGACATGGTCAGCCCAGCAACAGTATCTGGCTCCGTATAAGGACGATCCAGAGTTGATAAAGTCTGCCCCTTGATCAGATCAAACTGGCTTTGTTCAAATACCGGGTTTTTAAGCACCTCAACCACATACTGAAAAAACTCTTCGAATTTTTCTTTTTTGGCACTGATTTGAATGGTCAAGCCATTCACCGCTGCACTTGCAGTGGCAGATCCGCCAACTTCAATAATCTTGTCTGCAATCTGCTGCAAACTCTGGGTTTCTGAAGAACGCAATAATAGATATGCCATCAGATCCAGTACTTCACCCTTATTCAATAAGGTTTGTGCTGTACCAAAATCCAGAGCAATGGTGGCATATACCTTATCATCACGTGTAGTGGTCGGAAACAGCGCATATTTAATGCCATTTTTCAGCTTACCGCGCTGGATCTGCTGTTCTTTTTCATGCAGATATTGCTTGGACTGCTGCACATAATCTTTTACTTCCGCCTGATAAACTCTGACATCCTTTAATGGTTCTTCTGCTTCAGCCGAAGGCGCTAAACTTTTTTGTGGGGCTTCGCTCTGCGCCAGTTGCTGTGCTTTTTTCTGATCTTCTGGTGTAGGCAGAATATTCCCGAAAATACGATGCTCTGGTTTAAAAAAGACCTGATAGGCTCGATTGACATCATTCACACTCAGCTTTTGGATCGAATCCAGATCTTTAAAGTATTGGCTCCAGTCCCCAGAATAAGCCACTGCATAATCACTCAGACGGGAACCTATCGCGGCTGCACTATTTTTGATCATATCGGCCTGGTTACGTACCAGATTTTTTGTACGGTTAAGTTCGACTTCATTAAAAGGCTGACTCTGCTCAATGCCTTGTATCAATCCTTCCTTTATACCTGGTGCCTGATGATTCGGTCCATAAATCGCACCCATCATCACCAGATTAAAATCCCGGTCGAGCCAGGTTGCGGATTGCACTGTGGTGGATTTCCCGGTTTCCACCATACTTTGATACAAATGTCCACTCGGTTGCAGCGTATATAACGTCGGCGAAATGGCCAATGCTGTTTTAACACTTTCATTGGCACCCGTTAAATAAATACTGTATTTTGCCAGATCACTACCTTTTTGCACGGTAAACTCACGCGGTGCGATCTGTTCAGGTTTTAAAGGCGGTACCTGAGCCTGTGCCGGAATATTGCGCGACTGGATCGGGCTGAAATGGCGATCAATCTGCTTGAGCACATCCGCCTTGTTAAACTTGCCTGAGATCACCATGAAGGCATTATTTGGTGCATACCATTGACGGTAAAACCGGTTCAGCTCCTGCATGCTAATGGATTGCAGTTCCTCCAGATCGCCAATCGCCAAACGTCCAAGATACTGATTGCCATAAGCCGCTTTAAAAATTTGATCCATCATGACCGAGAAAGGCTGATCCAGACGAATTTCACGCTCACGTTTCACAATATCAATTTCAGTCGGGACATATTTTTCTTGCAGTACCAGTTTGTCCATCCGCTCGGCTTCAAGAAAAATCACTTCATTGAGTGCCGTCTGCTCAGGCCGAACCACATTGGTATATTTGGTAGAATAATAGTCGGTACTGGCATTGGTCATTAAAGTATATTGATCCAGTCGACGCTGGAATTCATCTCCTTTGACATTGCGAGTACCTTTAAAGGCCAGATGTTCCAGAAGATGAGCCAATCCCCCCTTGCCTTGCGGATCATTCAGTGAACCGGTCAGATAAACCGTGTTCATAAATACTTTATTTTCTTTGTCATTTGGCGCGAGAATAATTCTTAAGCCATTTTCTAATTTATATTCTTCAACATTCTGCTCAGTTTTTAGTAGCACTGGCTGGGCCAGACTCAGCACCGAATAACCAGATAATAAAATCGCCAGTGTTAAACTTTTAAAGCGTATTAACATTCTTTATCCAAAATTTTAAAGGTGAATTTTTATTACCGGTCTATATTAGAAAACGACTCTTACTCTGAATAATCTTTTAAACCGGATTGCCAGAAATACCATACCGTCTGCCAAGACGATATTATGTTTTACAATGTAATTTAGATAAAAATTTCAGCCTGCATATATAACCTGGCATAGCCCGAAATTTCAATCCGATCTTCAGCTTTCAGACTGCAATACAGCTCGCCACCCCGTGCCGAAGCCTGATAGGCGACCAGTTCGGTCTTATTCAGTTTTTCCGCCCAAAGCGGTGCAATACCAGTATGGATTGAGCCTGTCACCGGATCTTCATCAATTCCGTTACTGGGCGCAAAGTAACGAGAAATACAGTCATATTGCGTAGCACCTGTGGTAATCGCCACATCCAGCAAGCTCCCCTTTGCCGTAATGGCCGTTCGCTTGCCATTTAACTGTTTGAGCAGTTCAAAGTTCGGCCGTTCGTCCAGAACATCCTGTACCGATTCATATTCAATAATATAGCCCTGAATATTCAAATAGACATTTTTAAAAGGTTTGCTCAGGGCCTGTCTGAGTTCATCCGGATATTCTGTCACCTGCTTGGCTCGACGAACTGGAAAATCCATTCTGATTTTGCCATCTGTATCCTGAGTGACCGTAAAAATCCCCAGATCTTTAACGTGAAACTGAATAGTCTTGGCTGATGTAAAATCTTTAAACAGCACAAAGCTGCTGGCTAAAGTAGCATGTCCACAGAAATCCACCTCTTTAGTCGGAGTAAACCAGCGAATCGCATAATTTTCTGCATCCCGTACCTGAACGAAAGCGGTCTCGGACAAATTATTTTCCAGGGCAATATTCTGCATCAGGCTGTCATCTAGCCACTGGTCCAGCACAATCACCGCGGCCGGATTTCCTTTAAACAGTGCTGTAGTGAAGGCATCCACCTGGTACATTTTCATTTTTATGCTCCTGTATATTAAGGTCTGTTGACCATTTATCTATGTCTATGTTTGTGACGTAAAAGGAATATCTCGCACTATTTTTAGCGAAGATATGGCAGGCAATGATGCACTGAAATTCAATCGCCAAAACAACTGCGCTACTAAATCACAGCAGCAAAATCCGAAACACTATTAAAATTCAGGCTATTTCGTCCTGTACACTCTTGCTTTAAAATAACTTCTGCAAAATCACATCTGCATACAATATCAAAAGAATGGCAAATAGCCATCAATATTGAAAAGGCTATGGAAGTAGCCACGTCAAAATCGCAAAGCACTATCGTTAATATAATTTCTTGATCAATCGGCACTTTATGCGAACGCTAAAACATCGATAAATATGTTAGGTTATCAGCAAAACCCTTTAGGCTGATTCGCTATGTCCTCATACAAAATTCATTGCATTGATGTCAAAAACTCCTTACAAAACTATATCTGGTTACTGGAACATCTACCTTCCCATCAAGTCGTGGTGATTGATCCGACTGAAGCAGAACTGGTTAAAACCTATTGCACCGAACATGCTCTGATACTCAGCCAGATCTGGCTGACTCACTGGCACAAAGACCATACGGGCGGTGTAGCCGGATTAATTCAGGAGCAGAACCTCCCTGTTTATGGTCCACGCGCAGAACTGAGTAAAATTCCGGTGATTAGCCATCCGCTTGAACATGAAAATCAATTTAACTTTCATGATATTGAAGTTCAGGTTATCTCCGTTCCCGGGCACACCTTAGGCCATATCGTTTATTTTATTGATACGCTTGATGTGCTGTTCTGTGGTGATACCTTATTTGCAATGGGCTGTGGCCGTGTTTTTGAAGGTACGTATCAGCAAATGTATCACTCTCTGTCGCGTCTGGCTGCCTTACCTCCCCGTACACAGGTCTATTGCACCCATGAATATACCTTGTCTAATGCACAGTTCGCCAAATATGTCGAGCCAGACAACCTGGAGATTCAGGAACGTTTGGAACAGGTGAAGCGTTTGCGTATGCTCGGTCAAAACACTCTGCCAAGTACCATTGAGCTAGAACTTGAAACCAATCCATTTTTACGCGCCAATAGTGTTGAAGAATTCCAGCAACTGAGAATGCAAAAAGACAATTTCTAATTCCTCATTCTCAGGATTTTAAATCCTTCTAAAGAATCTGGTTGCTTTGCGCATAAGCATCCAGTTCTGCCTGCGTTACTACGCGTAGCGTATTCATTTCATTCACTCTAACCAGCAGCAAACCACCCAGTGCTGGCTGGTAGCGACGTGCACTTCCAAAGGGTGTATAAGCCACCTGGGATTGCACACTAAACTCCAGCCAGTCTTCATGCCCCAGCATGACAGCAACCGGAGTTAAAGCCTGTTGCTGCATCTGTTCAATCTGCTGCTTTACATACTGTTCAATGTTGGGCTGAGTCATGATCTTTCAATTTCAATCTGTTTTTTCATAGTATAAATCAGAGAAATAGAAATACTGCTCAGAAAATCTTCAGCCAAGCATGCTTGAATAAAATAGAATCCAACCGGTTTATCATGAAAAGTCATGCAATAAATCTTTTACTTAACAGTCTCATTCATAATTTTCTCTTAACCAGTTGAATATTAAAAATAATTTATAATTTTTATAACCTAAAAACATACAACATTTAGTTACAACATCTTAAAAAACATAAAAATCATATACTTAAGCTATATTTGATGGCTTTTCTCCAGCTATGAATGTTCATTAAATCTGCATTTTCCTTTAAATTAAAATTATTTAAGGCAATCGCCCTTTAAAACAATTTTTTTCACCCTTATCTATCATTTAACAATGATGAAGGAGTTATCTCATGAAAAAAGTGGTTAAAGCTAAAAACTTGATCGCCTTTCGCCTGTGGTTAGAAAAATTAGGTTATTCAGTTCGCACTCTGGCTGATGACCGTGGCTTCAGTTTCAGTTTTAAAAAAGAATATGGCCTGGTGACCTGTGACCTCTCCGGCAATGCTTTAGCCATGCAGCTCGGTGAAGAATTTGAAGATCACTTAAAAGCCTGATCAGCAGGTTTGATACACTTGAAGATAGGGATGTCGATTCAAAGAAGTGAATGCAATAAAATTTTAAATCTTTTCAGCCCATTGTTATGGGCTTTTTTATACTTCTAAGATTTAGAAATTTCAGGCGAAAAAAAACAAGGTCATCGCCTTGTCTCTTTTGATGG
>NZ_JAMXYB010000046.1:0-14264 GCF_024129495.1 Acinetobacter sp. S4400-12
GAATTAGGTCGTCCTCATACCCAAGTTGTCACTTGAATTCTGTTCAAATGAGCAGAGTGTTGTCTTTTAAATCTTTGTGCAACAAAGCCAACACAATGGAAAAACAAAACAAAAATTAGCCTATTATATTGGCGCTTTTGAGCACTCTAATTCTTTAATCAGTGAAATAAAAAATTCTTCCTTGCCAACTAAATATAAAAAATGTAATAACTGTAATGGCTCAAAAATAGATTTAAACCTTTATAAAGACATTAAGATTTTTGGACTTAATTTTTCAATCTTTTTGACTACTCCTATTTCTGAGATAATTAATTTTATTTCTCAAAATAAAATTAAAGTTAATGACAATTTTATTCGCACCCTAAAATCTATTAATAATATGGGGCTTGGATATTTAAGTCTCAATAGATCTATACCAAGTTTATCAGGTGGGGAATTACAGAAAATAAATTTTAGTAGACTTCTTAATTCTGATATTTCGGGTATTCTTATTATTATCGATGAAATATCCTCTCAATTAGGAAATTTAGATTTTCCTTTAGTGCTTAAAAAAATTCGAAAATTATCAAAAAATAATACTGTCGTTTTAGTTGAACATGAACAATATTTTATTGATGCAGCAGATCACAAAATCCATATTGGGAAAAATGCTGGAAAAAATGGTGGATATATATGTGAGGATGAAATAATCAAACCATTTCTTTTAAAAAAAGAAAAAAATACTATACAGGATTTTTTCCAATTTAATAATTTAAATAAAAATACTATTAAAGATCAAAATGTTCATATTCCTAAAAATTGTCTCACATGTTTTGTAGGTGTTTCTGGTTCAGGAAAGTCCTCTTTAGCGAAGGCAATCAATGATTTGGGGGGATCTTACTATATTAGTCAAAAAGTTTCTAATTACTCAACAAGATCAATTCTTTGCTCCACAATAAAGTTAAATACTCTTATTGCTGAATACTTCTCTAAAAAGTCTAATTTAATAACCGATAAATTTCTTCCTCATAAATTAGGAGGATGTCCTAATTGCCAAGGTACAGGAACAATTAAATATGAAAGAGGATTTGAAAAAGATATATATTTAACATGTCCGGTTTGTGACGGCAAGTTATTTAATTTTTCAGATCAAGATATTATAAATACTATAATAGATGATAAAAATATTATTGATGTATATCAAACAGAAATTAAAGACCTGATTGATTACTTCGATGATAAAAAAATTATTAATATACTTAATGTCATGGATCGTCTATGTCTTGGTCATCTACACTTGAGTAGAAAAACTCAAACTCTTTCTGGAGGTGAATTAAGGCGTATTAAATTATGTGAATATTTATCTAGACAAAGAAAGTCCGATAAAATCTTAATTATCGATGAACCTACAGCGGGATTAGATCCAGAAACTTCCTCTAGTATTGCTAGTTTCCTGTATGAAAAATCCTCTAAATTTGAAGCCATAATTATTATTGAACATAAAGAAGAGGTTATTCAATATTGTGATTATAAAGTGACAATTGGCCCTGGTTCAGGATCATTAGGAGGTAAGGTTCTCGAACAAACAAGCTTTTCAGAACCTCCTTCTAACTGAATATCTACTTCATTAAATTTCATTTGATGCACTAAAGATTACTACTGTAATCTTTAGTCACTATAAGATTGAAAAAACCACCTCTATTCAAGTTGCTTTTTATGCCAGTGTACAATCCCATAAAGAAGAGAACTTAATACCCTCTTCTTTTACTAACTACTAGCAAGTAATATCTTTGTTTTCGAGACTGGATAAGTGTTGGGTACTACCATTATCTCTGACTATCGTTTCTACAATTTGGTTTATTTCATCGTCAGAAACAAATGGTACTTGAGCAAAAATTAAGTCTCCATTTAGCTTTGCAGCTAAATGCCCTTTGCCCAATAATCTCTCTGCACCTGAACGATCAAGAGCTATTTTAGAAGTTGCTTCACTAGCAACTTTTAAAATCAGGCGGTTACCTAAATTTTCTCGCAGTTGCATTGGCATAACATCCTTATCTGGCCTTTGCGCTGCAAATATTAAGTGGATACCGGCTGCTCGAGCCTTTACACCTAAACGCTGAACAGCTGCGCCCACAGCACCTTTGTAATTATCATCAAACATCCAGTCGGCAAACTCATCATGAACTAAGAATACCATTGGCAGTTTATCACCTATAGCAACTTTAGAATTATAAGTAGCTAAATCTCTTGCTCTAGCTTGAGCAAATAACTGATAGCGATTTTCCATTTCATCAACTAAATTTGCTAGAACTTCCGTCGCTCGCTCTTTAGTTGTAATAATTGGTTCACGCATATGTGGTAAATCTTCTAAAGCTGCATAATCGACCCCCATTTTAGGATCGATCAGAATAATCTGAGCTAGATCTTTAGAATTTGTAGCAGCTATATCAAGAAGTAATATTTGTAGTAACACTGATTTACCACTTCCTGTAGCACCTGCTACTAGAGAGTGTGGTTCATGTCCAGGTAATCCAGAAAAATCTCCACCTAAATTCAAATATAGTAATTCACCATTAAGCTCTTGTACTCCTATTACAAAGGAAACATTAATCCCAGCTTTATTACGATTTATTAAACGGCGTTGCCATAAATCCCATATTGAAACAGCTTGTCGTATCTCGCTTGAGATCGTTACAACAATTTCACCAGGTTTAGGTTGTACAGTAATAATATTTATCGCATGTGTGGTTAACAATTGAGTTCGCTTAGCTTCAATATCCTCAACTCGCAAACGATCTGATCCAGCCAGACGGACCAGACATCCGTTTGGAGTAATTCGTGTTCCTAGTACATTTACTTGGAAACCCCATCCATTTAACGCTTTCCTTAAATCTTTAGTAATTTTTTCTGCCCATTCTTCTCTAGATGCATCTTTCTGATTTTGTGACGAATTATTCGACTGAATTAACTCAGCTAAATTAGATGTTGCTACATCTGTTTGAACTAAATCAATCGTAGATTTACCTATCTTAGATATTTCACCTAATATTTGGTCAGATGAATTATTCTCCTCTTTAGAAACTACATCATTAAACTCTATTTGTATCTGATCACTTTTTTCTGGAACTTGTGTTTCTTCTAAAGTATTTGGTAATACATCTTTAGGTCCAAAACCATGTAATTCATCAACCTGTGATGTCCAATTCACTTGAGGAGCAGGCTTATTAAGAATGATATTTTTCCATGGCTCTGTTGTACCTAATACGGATCTAACATATAAAGAATCTTCTTGTTTAGCATATGCTTCGACTAGAGCACGAAGCTCCTTCCGATCAAATACTTCCTGCCATGCTTGGAAAATATTTGAGCTATCGATCTCTAACTGTTCTGACAGAGAATTAGTAGCTGATACATCATTACTGTGAACGAACACATGAGAGTACCCTCGTAAAGAGATATTAACTATTCCTTCACGAATCGCTATTCGTGCTCTTTCAAGTAAATCAGTTTGGCCAATTCCTACATCAGCATCTACAAGTAGATCAGAAATACGTGATAACCAGACGTCTCTATCTAATCGACTCGGGTCTCCAAATAAAGCATCTCTAAAAGATGTTAATGTCGCCATCAACTGTGCTTTTGATGAGCGTCTTGCATCTGCGACGCCTTCATATGAGACATATTTAGATTCAACAATTGCAATATGCAAATGAATTTCATCATCACAATCAATTATAGACAGAGCAAGTAAATCAGCGATTCGACTTTCTTTTTGAGATAACCAAGATGCATAGTCATCTAGTAAAAAATAGACACTAATTGCGTCACGGTTATTATTTAAATGTTCAAATTCATTAGAAATTAAATAACGACTCAGTACTAACCCTAACATTTCACCAGCAGATATACCACGGCGTGCAGCACGCAATACAATCTGTCCAGAAATAGATAAAGCATCTTTTTTAATTAGTTTAGTAAGATCGTTCAATTCCGATTGATTGAAAGATAATGATAGAGCTTCTAAACGACGATACGTAAGTCCATTTAATAATCTTAAATCAGCAGTAGAGCTAACAATCATATTACGACCATTCGTTGAATTTCTACGATATCGAACAACTGTAATATTTTGATTTTGCAATTGTTTTTTATCTAAAAGTTCATCATATGTGGCAACCCATTCTGCTTGCTGATGGGCATCATCCATTATTTCAGCTAAACGTTGATGCTGTAATGAAATCTGACGAGCCGGAAGCAAGCGGTCATGTTTATTAATTGCATCTTTTTTCGCGAGAGCAGCTACTGCAGCCAAATAGCTCCAACCGGTTTCAGTCTGCCATGGGCAAGTTAGAAAACTAGTTGATTTAAGCTCACCATCTTTTGCTACACGCCTATAAGACCAGCGTGAAGGAGCATGTTCTAAATTCTGACGATTCTCACTCCAAGGAGCAGGAATCCATTCTATTGTAGCAGTCCTTGCTACAACATCATGTAAAAAAGCGATATCAAATGGCTTGGATCCTAACAGAGAATTACAGTCCACTCCTGCAGATTTAGAGACACCTATCCTTAATTTAGAAATAAAATTATCAGATATTTCACTTACGAGTGGTAAATCTTCATCTTCTGCAGCTCTATTCACTAATTCTGCATAAATAGAAGCTAAATGTCTTGGTTCTGTATGTCGAACCATGACATTACATTTCATCTCAGCTTGCTCCGTTTCATACAGATTAGAGAGTTCTTTAACCACAGCTAATGGTAAGTCTGCTGCATCAGAGTTATACAATAAAATATTTAAATTGCGAATTTTATGAGGTTGTAACCCTATATAGCGTTCTATAAGTTCATTAATTTGTTTAGCTGCTATTTGCGGGGAAGTATCACTAAGTGTCTGCCCCGAATTCATAGGAGTTTCTAGAAGGCTATAGCCATTCACTGTACTAGTAACTGTAACTAGCTCTGGCTCCGCAACATTTTTCTTTTGAAGTATCGCTACTTCTGGATAGAAAGGATGTTTAAGTTCATCAAAAAACTCTTTAAAGAAAATATTTCTATCACCAAATTTAATACTATCAGCTGTCAATAAATGGGTTAGTAACGCAGTTGTTCGTTTAGTTTTAACAGCTAATGCCTTTAAACGTTCAGGGTGCCAAGGTGGAATTATTAAAGTAGATTGCTCTCCTGAGACTATAACGGTTCCAATAGACATTACCTTGGATACAAGTTTTTCCCGGCTAACATCGTTACATGCATAAGTTAATAGCGTATCTAATAATTCAGCATATGCATCGGCTTGATCAAATATACTTGGTTGATTTAATCCATGATGTTTAAAATTTTGAAGTGCAAAAGGATAAACTTTTTCAAATTTTTCCCAGCTTTCTTTTATCTCCCTATATGCTACGTCATTTATAAATCCATCTTTAAATAACTCTTCAAGAGATTGTTTAATTTGATGACGTTGACTTTTTAATTTACTAGCTGATGGGATAAGAGAGCCTGGATCATTTGAAAATGTAGCTTCTAAACTACCAACATTTTCAAGAGAAACACTTTGCACTCCCCCTTTTTTGCTCACTATTTTCCGACTGACTTGTGTACAAGCAATCCCTCCTTTCTCAAGTATTCGCCCTAAGTCATCAGCAAGAGCAAGCCCAATAGAATTAGCTGAGTAATTCCATATCAGTTGATTTTTCTTCAAAATAACTTCTTGATTACTTGATTGACGTTCAACTAGTGCAACTTCAAATTTAATTTGCAATGCAGCTCGTGATAGAGATTTTATTGATTTAAATTTCTTTCCTAGACGTTCTTTTTGTTTATTTAAGAAAGCTTCATAATCAAATAAGATATCTGGTAATTGAGTTTTTTGATTTGGAATTTCCCAAATAATTCTGGATCCCATCGCCTTATATAAACCACGATACATTACACAAAAGAATGTCACTGCATCATGATTAAACTGATCAAGCCAAGCTTTTCTCCCCTTGTTGACTGAGATTTTTAAGTAACGCTCACCATTAAAATCTTCTGATCCAGCAAGTAATTGATAAGTTGCGAAAACTAATCCCTCTAAAAAGTCCTGACACTCTATAGCCTGCCCAAAGATGACTTTTTCCCAACGTGCTAATAATTTTGTATCTTGCTCTAAGAAATAACGATGTAGATCAAAGAAAATTTTATCTTCATCAATCCATTCGCCTCTTTTTTCTCGTGTTTTTAACTCAGTTAAGTGATTGCACCACTCTTCAGTTAAAGCATCATCTGGGTCACAAATATCTGAGAAAAATTGCAAAGTAGATTCAGCTAAACCACTTTGTTTTTCTTTCGGCCGGTCAAAAATAAGATAAACTTTATCTTGTTCCCATTCTAATTCTGCGAGTGCTTGAATAGCTTCAACATCATTAATAGACCCCTTTATAAATCGTTGCAAAACAGGAATAATGTCTTCATCTATATCTTCCAAATTATCATTCAGACGATTTTCCATTTCTGCAGGATCTAACGGTTGACCATTTGCTTTTTGATACTTTAATAAGGGATATCGATGCGTCGCTAATTTATCAAAGGCATTTTTCCAAGGACGATTAGCATGTGAAAATGCTTTAGCATTACTAAAAAAGTAAGTATCTCGAGGCAACCCTATACTTGGTAGAGCCCATCCTATTGCCTGTCTTATCGCTAATCCATGAATATTATTTGCCTCAATAATACTAAGACAAAAATTAGCAATTTGTACCAATGAAAGCTCAATAGAATCAATCAGTGCTTCTAGCGCTTTTGCAAAAGTTTTTTCATCATCTGGAGTAAGGACTAAATTCCCTAATTGACAACATGCTTGAACCCACGGATCACTATTTGCCTTTAACTCTTTCGCACTGACGATAGTAATATGCGCAAGAGTATCTCCAATGTCATTTCTAGAGCTTGCTGTTATTAATATCTGTTTTTCAATACTCTGATTTCGAACACTAGCAGCATTATCATCAATCAATACTTCATTTGGTAATACTTCATCTCCAATTAAAGCTCTTGGAATTTTAAGTGAAATATACTGTTCTAAAGATGGCCTCGACAATATTTCCTTTACAATTGTAGCAATTTGGCCTGCCGTTAATTGGTCTAGTCTAAATAACGCAGTTTCAATATTTAATGGTTCGTTTGTTAGCTGAGAATCATTTATTTGCTGCAGGTAATTTTCAAAATATACAGCACCAACCCATCCAATAATTTTATTTTCTTTCATGTTCATTTCCTTAAATATTAAATGGGTTCTCTACAAAAGCACATCCATCAGACAATTGCCTAACTAAACCTAAACTCATTAAACGTTCAGCTAGATATTCACTATTTTTACTGAAAGCTTCCTGATCCACTTGATTACTAGTAATAAGCTCTTGAGCTTGTGCCTCACCAACCACTAAACCATACCTATTTTTAATTACTTCTAAGAAATCATCAAAAGGCATGCGTTTATCAACTACTGTAATAACAAGCGATTTCAAAAAATGATCATTAGGCGCATAACGCATTCTTCTAGATAAGCGACGAGAACTTAAACCAATAGCCTTAGACCAAGCTGAGTGGACTTTTGCTAAATGTTGCTTATGTCTGAGTTGAGCTTTATCAACTAACTTTTCAATAAGTGAATCAGCTGACCAGGCTGAACTTTCTTCATCTTCACTTGGCCATTTAAATTGCTTCTGCATTAAACGTATATATTCTGACTCAGGATAAAGTTGTGAAGATGCGGACATCCACTCTTCATTTTGCTGAATATTTTCAATTTCTGCAGCAATGGAGCGTATAGACAAATTCTGATTATATTGATAATCATCCGCAGAAATTGCTCTTATTTTAGTTCGATTTTTAGAAATGATTTCACAGACTAATCTTATAGGCTTTTCTTCAGATAAAACTTCTTTCGAGCGCTCAAGAAAATACAATAACATGTTCAAACCAGCTGAAAACATTAAGTATGAAATTGCATCATAGGAGGGAATATCTTGCTTTAGGATATGAATCCAATCACGGCAGAGCTGATCGAAACGATCATGTTTAAGGATTGGTAATTGCAAACTACTAATCTCTTTAGCTAATTTTGCCTCTTGTCTGTCACCTTGAATAGCTTTCACTAATTGATTTAGAGATAGATCAGATTCTAAAAGACGTTTGACTAACAGCTCTCCTAATTCATTTTTATTCTCAGCACGACAAAGCATTAAATACAAAATCTCACCTGTTCGTGCAAAAAATCGTCTATCATTCGTTTCAGATTTATCAATGCGCAAATCTTCATATAAGGCATCAGGCCCGAATGGGAAGACAAATTTTGAACTCCATCTTTTATTACTATTTATCTCAAAAGACGAAGATCGCAACAATTCAACAACACGTGCAAAATCATCAAATGAACTAAAGACCTCTTTCAAATAAGTCATATCTTCTTCTGCATATGCACCTTTTTGATATTCCTCAAACCATTCTTGCCATTTTTTTTCGTCAGACCTATTAGAAGATGCGATTATATTTATATATGGATTATTAAATAATACACCGCGCAATCGAAGCTGACGCTGGGGCTTATAAATTACTTTATCATCTACTTCATTTAATGGATCATCTCGATGTGAAGCTAATATTCCTAGAAATTCTAATAAGATTAAATGAGGTAACTGCTCATCATATAAACGATGTCCCCAAATTTTTTCATCAACCACAAAATCAACATCTTCTAGGAATTTCATTTATCTAGTCTCACTGATATATGTTTAGAACCATGACTAAATCCATCATTTACAAATTTTAAAGGCAAAGTATTAATGTCATTAGCTATGTAGCTATCACCAAATTCGAGTTGTATTTGCTCGGCTCTTCGTAATAATTTTGACTTTAAAGCTAATAGATCTTCTAAACACTCACTAGAAAAACTATTGGGTAAGATTCCATTGGCAACTCTCGCCAAAAATTCGAATCTAATTGGTGTTAACTCAAAAGAAACCCCATCCTTATCATCTTCCATATGGAAATTAATTAATGGCCTATTATTATGATTCAGTTTAATCAACATTCCCTCTGTGTTTCTTCTTGTAGGACGCGCTGGTATTTCTTCTTTAGTTAATACGCTTACTTTTGATTCTGTAAAGCCTCCAGATGTTGCAACTATAATAATTTCTACTTCTTCCACTAAAATTCCCGTCATAATACGATTAATGCCCAATGTAATTAATTGACGTATATCCTCAGGAATTGGGTGATTATTTTTGAGTTTTTTAATAAGATCTAAATAAGAAGCAGCATATTTGTATGCACTTAGATTCCAAAAATAATTTTTACCTAAACTGCTATCAGGTAAGGTAAAGAACAATCGACGGCGTTGGCTTTCTAATAACTGAATAAGTTTTTGATTAATGTTTTCTTTTTGGTATTCATCACCTTCTAAATAAGCTTCTTGGGCTTTCTTAAAATAAGCTGAACCTCCATACTGTTTATCACTTTCGATAAGATCCTCATAGATTGGGGATAATTCACTATCGTAGCGACCATAAATTAATAACCCATCAATTTCATTTGTTGTTTCTTCACCTATTTGAAAAGAAGATAAAGCTTTAAAAACAGGGCGTTCTCCTACTCGCTGATTAGGTAAATTTTTTGCCATAATATTGTCATACAAATTCCCTTTCGAAAATGTGCCTTCATTTACTATTTTCTCAATATCATCACAACGCATCAGTCCATCTTTAACCTCAGCATGACCAAGCAAAATATTTGCACATAAAGCAAGTAGATCACGAACAGGTAAATGTGAGCCATTTAACCTTGCAATATCAATTAAATCGGATAAACGTGAACGTAATTGTTCAGACTCGAATGTTGCACCAAGTAGTCGTTGACGATTTTCACTGATCGGGCAGCCTTTACCACTACTTTGAAAATAACAATTTGAACATTTTTCCCATTCAGGATGGGTGATTAATATATCTAGCACATCAGTTAATGATTTACGATGAGTGCTACGGCTTAAGTCAAATACATGTAATCTAGAAAGCCCTTCGCCAGTTTGCAGAAAAACTTGCTCTAAAGTTTCTCGTATTGGATGAGTAGAAAATTCTTTATATGATCGTTTACGTAAACGCTCTAAAATTTGTCCATGATTGGCAGCAATGACCAGAATATGTTTATTGTCGTTTTCTAAAACGGATCTCTCTAATAGTTCAAGAACAAATTTTCCATCTTGTTCATTTAATTCACTTAAATCTTTTACAAAATATATTTTTTTATCATTATTAATATTTAAACTTTTAATTGCTGCGTGTGAATCATTCCACTCAGAAGGATCTCCTCCTATTGCTTCCCATAAGGCACGACAATGATAAGTTTTCCCATCTCCAGCTGTTCCTGCAATGATAATAGAACCGCCGCCCTCTGCATGTACTGCTTCTAAAATATTAGGTAGCAATGGGATAGGTAATTCTATTGGATCAATTTTAGCTAGACGCGCTGCTTTCGTAACATGTTCATCAAACATAACTGCATTATTTGGAGTCGGACCGTAACTACGCAAATAACGTATCCATCTCGCAGATGGCTTATATTGTAATTCTGACATAAATTGCCCCTCAGTTATATCTGATAAGTATATAAATTTATTATAACAATTAACTAATTGTACTAAACTAATTGTTTTTTTTGAACAAACATTATATTGATAAGAATTTTCGAATTTATGAGTAAGAATATTTGCTTAAATCTAAAAAAAAAGAGATGCTTGAAATATCTGTTTTTTATTAGATCAAAGATGATTTATTTAGATTTCGCAGCATCAACCCCACTCCTGCCATCTGTTAAAAAAGAACTATTTCGAGCATTTGAAGAAGAATATTCAAATCCATCCTCTGCTCATAAGTTAGGTCGTATTTCCGCAGAAAGAATTGAAAAAGCGAGAGAAATCATTGCTGATTCTATCGGAGCCTATAAAAGTGAAATTATCTTTACTAGTGGAGCCTCTGAGTCAAATAATTTAGCAATCAAAGGATATGTTTTAGCAAATCAAAAAAAGGGAAAGCATATTATCACCTCATCTATAGAACACAAATGCATTCTATCTATTTGTAATTTCTTAGAAAAAAACCATGGATATGAGATTACATATATTGCTCCTCAGAACAATGGAATTATTGATGCTGAAGAAGTAATCTCAGCAATGAGAGAAGATACTGTTTTAGTTAGTATTATGCATGTAAACAACGAGCTTGGATCAATCCAACCTGTTGCAGCTATTGGTCAAGCTTGTTTTGAGAGAAATATCAAATTTCATGTAGATGCTGCTCAATCTTATAAAAAAATTCCAATAGATGTTGATGAGCTAAATATAGATATGCTCTCTTTATCTGCTCATAAAATTTATGGTCCTAAAGGTATTGGAGCACTGTACATTAGAGACTTAAGGGAAACTAGAATCCAACCAGTTATTCATGGAGCAGGTCAAGAATATGGGTTAAGAGGCGGTACTCTTGCTACCCCATTGATTTTAGGATTCGGTGCCGCCGTAGAAGACCAAACTATTGAAGATAGTTTTAAGGAAGTAAATAAAATAAATTCTATGCTACGATCCAAAGTTATTGAGATTGGGGGAGTAATCAACTCTCCAGATACACAGTACATTCCTCATATTTTAAATATTCGCTTACCGAACTTTGATGCATCGCATTTTGTCTCGAACTCAGCTTTTTTATGCTCTCAAGGTTCTGCTTGCTCATCATTAAATATTGAGATGTCTTACGTTCTGAGAGCTATAGGACTTACACTAGAAGAAGGCAATCAAAGTCTAAGACTTTCTTTATCTAATTTTTTAAACTTAAAACATTTAGAGGAACTTATTACTGCATTAAAAAGAGGGCTCCGTTAAGCCCTCTTTAATTCGGTTATTCAAGCCACTTTATTAGTTCATCATAAGCTAGGCCTGCAATACTTTTAGACCTGTCATGAATAGCCTTAGAATCAATTATTGTAAATTGTTGATCCACAATATATTTAAGAATAGGTAAGTAATTCCAACCTCTTAAAATATCAATTTGGTTTTCGGTAACAATATTATTAGTTTTCAATTGATTTGAAGTATTTTCAATATCCTCTTGATTAACTGAAGTTAAAAGCTTAAAAATCATATGCTTATCAGACCAGGATTTATTACCCACAATCGAGTTAGCACTCTGAGGTAATAATGTTAAATTACCTAGTAAATGTAAATCTCGATCATCATCAAGCCTAATTACCTGAAGATCAACTGAATTTAAATTTTGAGGTAAAATATGCTCAATTGTTTTTAAATCTTTATTGATCCAATTTGTATAATTTAAGAAATCATTAACTCCACTTCTAGCTGATTTTATTAATTCCCCCGAAGTACTATCTACTACAGTATCGTGAGTTGCAGCTAAGAGTAACAATCTTGTTAGACAATTTGGCTCATCATATATAGGTAATCTTGCTGAACGTTCAACCCAATTATCCTTATTAACTATTGGATATTTTCTATCATTTTTCATATATGATCTTAAGGCTAATTTCAGCTTATTAAGATTCACCGCATCATTTTCAAAATATTCCTCAGAACTTTTTCCAATTACAGTTTGCTTCAGAGATAAGGCTTTATAGTTTAGAGCATCAATATTAGTTGACATTAAGTGTCTATAGACATTGTCAATTCCAGCTGTACCTTTTCTTGACGATCTCCAAAGAGTAGAGAAAGCTACAATTGCTTGAACAGCATTTTCAAAGTTATCTATTAGCACATTTTTAACATTATTACCCTCCCCTATTGAATTTTGAAAATCTAGTCGGACAGCATATTCTATATAAAATCTCGCTAGAATTGGTATTACGATGGTATGATCAAGCTCTCTTAAAAATGCAAGTCCAAGATTTGCACGATCGCTAATTTTTCTATTAATACCTAAATAAGTAGTTTGATAATTATCTACCTCACCTGACCATATCTTTGAAATAAACTCATTCAAAAGACTTAGATATTTTACAAACTTAAATCTTGAGTCTGTTACTGTTATTCCTGATTCTAAAGCATCATAGTTATCTTTAAAAAATTGACGTTGGTCAGATAATTTTGTAGACATTTTCATATGATTCCATAAAGAAGCATAAGAAATCACCAAATTACTTGTTTTTGATTTTTTGATTTTTTCATTGTTATTTTGCTCAAGGACTAATTCAATATTATCCAAATAACCTTTTAATTCAGACTCTTCATTATAATATCTAGTAATACCAATATCTTGAATGACTTTTGGTTTAAATGTTTCAAAAGCTGTTAAAGGTTCACCTGTAGTATTTAAAGATTCAAATATATCAAAAGCATATTTTTCATCCTTTGCAGTTACTACAGTCAATGCAACATAGTTAATGAAATAATTAGAAATCATTAGAAGTAAGATATATTCCTTCAGATCTCCACTAGTATCATTAACATCTAGATATGTTTCAACTTCTTGAGTGAAAGAGGATCTTAATAATTGCACTTGCAGGCTTCTATTTCTACGCAACTCATCAAAGGATGGAATATCAAATGAATCTTCATCCCCTTGAATCGATTTTTTTATATTTTTTTGAATCTGATCAAAAATATTTTTAAAAGCATCTAATGTAGATTTAATATTTTCATTAGCTAAATTATCAAAAGTTAGTTTTTTAGTTTTATTTTCACTTCTTGAATGGATACCATAAGAGTGTAATAAATAGGCTATTGCTGATTTATATTCAGCATCCCGCTGTCTTTTTGACCAACAATCTTCAAAAGATCTTATCATTCTAGGATAATAAGTAAAAACCTTATCTGCATTGAATTTTTGATCTTCCTCATATAAATGGGAAAGCTGACCTATAACATCTGTGATATCTTCCAACCAATGATTTACTTCAGGATTATTCTCCTGAAAATCCTCAGTCATAAAGCTCTCACCTTTTATTACAAGCATATTATGTAAAACAGTGGCTATAATGAGTAAGGTAGTAGTACGTTGCTGTCCATCAATTACACTAATAACATTGGAAGGTATATGTGCATCAATCCTAGGGTATATACTTTCACTCTCAATTCCAGCAACAGTAATGATAGATCCTAAAAATGTATAAGATTCCTGATCATTTAATAATTTACCAAATCCATTTAAGATATGGTAATCCTCCCATAAATAACCGAAGTTAAAAGTAGAGGTTAAGCAGCCATTAGAGGTGGCTTTCCTTTGTTAGCTTGATGTGGTCTTTCA
>NZ_JAMXYB010000047.1:0-13114 GCF_024129495.1 Acinetobacter sp. S4400-12
GTAAATTTAGATGTTTTCATGCAGAATCTCCTGCTCGTATCTTAAGAGAAAATTCTACTTTTAGATCCTATTATTTTTAGGGGGGATTACCATATCATTTAGAAATTTAGTAGTTTTATCTTTCCCCCAAGAATACTTTCGTTGATAAGATGGAACATACAAAAATTGTCCCGGCTTACTAAATAGATCAAAAACACTCAGTGAATGCGCATCAAATGCAGACGTTACGTCAGCCATCTCAAACCTATAATAAATGAATACCCTTTAAAAAATTATAATATATTCAATATGTTTAACATACAATAAATAAAAAATAACTCGCCGAAAGGCGAGTTATTTTTTATTTATAACATGTCACACAAGCACCACCACCCTCGATATCGTCATACAGTGCATCTAAATCAATCATTTCAATCAATTGATCATCATATAGCGCATTACGACGACGCTTCTTCTTAAATCTCTCAAGCTTTTTCTCATGGTCAGCTTTAATTTGCGCCACACGATCTGGATCTTCAAGTGTAGTTAACGGTGTATTTTTACCCATCCAATAATAAGTTTCACCATTTGTAGATTTATCATCATTCAACTTTTTTTCGTAGGACTTTGCTTCCTCAAATTTATCAGGATGTCTTTCCTTCAAACGCACCCATTCAATCTTTCTTTGATAAAAGCAGAATGTGCAACCACTACGTGAACGCCATTCATAATATTTAGGAAGACCTAATCCAGTTCCTTCTAGAATATTAATAATATCCTCTTTAACTAGACCATCTTCAGCAAATGGCATTTTGGTCGTTAAGAATTTTTGAGTTGGCACATAACCTTCACGCCAAGGCTCATCTGCACGAATCCCAACATAACTAATAATTTCGTACCCTTCATCAAGAAATGGTTTTACCCACTTCTCGAATGGTACTAATTTCATCTGAACAGTACACCAGCGTTGATGGCCAGACGGAAGAAAATGATTATATTCCTTCAACCAGTAATCGAAATCTTTATCTGAACCTAAGCGCAAAATTGGTTTACCTAGGTAAGATTCTAATTGGTTTAGATAATCCATGACTTCAGGCAATTCTTTACCAGTATCTGTGAAAAAATACTCAATATCTAACTCAGGATAGTGGTCTCGCATATAGACAGCAAGCGCAGCACTATCCTTACCACCAGAAAGCCCTAGGACATGTTTTACTGGTTTTTCAAGGGTCATGCTTTGTCCTCACCAATCGGATGTAAATAATCTTTAAGCAACCCATATAATACCATTGCTTTAGCATCGTCACTTAGGTCAAAAGTATTCACCTTTTTAAGTAGCTCTTTTTGCAATTTTTTTAAATCATCCTCAATAGTCGAATCTACAATGACGTCTCGGTTATATTCTTCAAGACCTTGATCCGTGTTAATAATTACTGCTAAGGATCGCTTATTAGATGAAATTTGTTCTGATTTCTCAGCATTTCTAGCAAAAAAGCTTAGTTGCTTAAATCTTTGGACATAACCAGGCAGAGCTTCAAAAGCTTTTTTCAGACTATCATCTGTCCAATCTTTTTCTGGTACCTGACCCAGCAATGTAATTAAATTTGACAACCATTGAGTTGACTCTTTTGAGCTTCTAGATAGATGTTCCGCAAATTTTTTCATTTTCCAATCAGCTGCAAACTTGCTCACTGCATCTGCTTCTTGAATGATTTCAGGTGTGATATTACCGAGTTCTTTACGTAATCTACCTTCAAAATTTTTAAGTAGATTTGGCTTTGCACCCATAAAACTACCAAGTAAATTTGATAGATCTGCAAGAACTAGATCATCAGATCTTGTAGAAACCTCAAGCACATCATACAAGTCTTCAAAAAGCAATTTGTAAGGATCATCTGCCTTAACAAGGAATGATCTTAATAACTGCACCTTCTCGTCAAAATATTCTTTATCCTTAGAAAACTTAGCCCAACTAGACTGCTTCACAGTGTATGAAACTAGAAAGCGTGCTACAGCTAAAGGGGTAGCCTCTATATTTTTGTCAAAAATATCTTTAATGCTATTTGCTAGAAGATTGATAAACCTATTTTTTTCAGCAGGCTCTTTAATATATTTAACCGCAATCTCATGAGGTCGCTTAACCAGCTTATTGATGTACTCATCATCAATTTCACTAATAAACTTAAATTCTTGAGTTACATCTTTATCATAAAAAGCAAGGCTCTTTTCTTTAGCCAACAAAAGGGTTAAAGCAAATATTGGTAATACACCTTGAGGAATACCGAATGGCGTATCTGACCATACTTTATAAAGCTCTGTTAAAGGAACTAAAGACTTTGTATCTGTGAAAATTTTATATCCATGTTGAAATAATTTCGAAACACGCTCTAAATTTTCACTTTGATCTCTATTAGATTCATCTAAGACAGGAAAATCAAATACCCATTCCATCTTCTCCACATTAAACTGATGTAAGCCTAATTGTTTAATACAAGACAAATAAATTGCTTTTTCTGGTGGGAACTTTTCGATACCTAAATTTTCTTGATTCGAATTCTCCAACATATTTTCTAATAGTTTTTTACGACCAGCAGCTGCAGAGCTAGAAACATCATGTCGAACAACCAATTCGTTTAGGATTTTTGGACATGATTCATATAGCTCATCAGCCAAATCAGAGACAATAATGGATAAAGACTTACCCTTTAAAAGGTTTCCCTTACAGTACCATTCCACTGATTCAAATGACTGACTAAATAGATCATCGACCTGTTGATATGCATAATTTAACCGTTGCTCATATTCTTTTTTCGCAACAGTGTCCAGCATCAGTTTTGGCAATTCTCTAAAAATTTCATTTAGTGCATAAATTTCTTTGGACCAGCTTAATAATTCACTAATTTTATCTAACTTAGCAATAACAATACGAGAATGTTCCTTTGATAATTCAATTAGTTTCGTTGAATTAAGAGCTTGATCGGTTATTAAAACAAAGTGCGCAAAAGCTTTTGACTTAATAAATTCAGATTTACTTATGAGACGTTCTAGTCCAGGAAGATCATTTACTAGATGCTGATCCATCCAACGCATTACCCCCCTTTCATGGTAGTGGCGTTTTGCAAGTACTGAATTGCCCTTATAGTTGATGTGCTCAAAATAATTTTGTTGGTTACTTAATGCCTCTAACTTCTCTTGTAACAATTGCTGAATATTGAGTTCAGATGTCTCAACAACTTCATAAGACTTTGTACGATTCCAATAAGTAATCACTCCCCAATCTTCTAGATTCTTTAAACATACAGGGAGAATTTCTAGGTTTTTTGATGAAGATGGTAATGCGTGAGCAATTAAATCTACTGATGGATAAATACCTAAAGACTTACCAAACATATTAAGCATTGCAATTGCTTTAATCACGTTAGGATATAACTCTTCACTTTCCGGAGTTAAATCCTCTTTTTTACTTAGATTTTTACTAAGTAAAGTTAGAGTTTCTTCAACGATTGCCCATAAATGCCCTTCTTTAGAACTTAGGATTTGGTGTTGCAAGTTTTGACTTAAGTAATCCCATAAATCAACAATCGTGTAAGTTGAGTTTAGATTAACTTCTGACTCTAGAAACTTTCTAAAACTAAAAGGTTCGACTGACAAGAGAAAACTAAAAATACTACGTTCATTTTGACTAAAGCTACTTTTAGAAATAATCCCCAGAAGTACCGTAGTTAATGGATGTAGTGGCAATGCCTCTTGCAGATATACATTCAGTTTTGGACTATTCTCTGTCAATCGAGATTTAATAGAACCTACAACTTTAGTTACTAAGGCATTATTTACAGCTGTAATAGCTTCTGGAATTTGAGTTTCTCTTGCTTTTATTGTTTTAGAAACAAGTGCGACCGATTCATCTAATGAAATTCGATATGAGATATCAACATAACGACCTTGAATTTTAGTCCATTCTAAAGCGATATGATGACTCATCCCTCTTGCATAGTCAGCAAACGCCTGATGCAAAATCCCTAAAAAGATAAAAGGACACTGCTTAGTAGAAAGTCTATTGATTCTCTCAGATAAATCCTGGAATAAATGTAGATCACCATTATTTCTAGCAATATGGTCTAAAAGCTTACCCATCTCATCTAAGATAAGTAAACTACCCGAAATTCTTCCATCTAATGCTCTAAATACTTCATCAATCCATTCAATTAATTGATGATCGCTATCTATCTGATCTGGCAGAAAAAATAAGTCACCTTCAAACACATCCATAAGATTAGCATCTTGAAGTGCTTTTAGGATGGATTTATAAAACAGCTCAACAGGTGAAGTTACCCCTCCGACTGCTTTAATAATCAACCAAGGTTTATCACTAGATAACTTGAAATTTTTATCAATTTGCTTAAGTAAATCAGAATCTTGTACTAGGGCTCTAGCAGCCACTCTAATTTCATCATTTGGATGTAAAAGCCCTGATAAAATCGCTGCTAAAGTAGATTTACCCGTGCCATATCCACCTGTCAAAGTAAAAGCGGATTGAGTGTTTTCATAAAAAGAATCAACTATTGTTTTCAATGAGTTGTACGCTGTTCCATGAAAAATTACTCGCTCAAAAAATTCCTTCGATATGTCACTATCAAGTCGTGTCGAAAGTAGATGGTTTACGTGAATTTCATAGTAATGATTTAATTTATAGTTTTGATTCATTTCTGATACTCACGATAAATATTAGCCAGTAGTTCGTTTAAATTTACATTTTTGATATCCAAGCAAGATAAGCTTCGCATTCCTAATGTATCAGTCCAGTTAAAACGATCGTCAATAACTGCACATTGATTTAAGAAATAATCAACCGATGCATTATTTAAACGAAATAAGCGACCAGGGCTTCCAGGATAAGTCGAAATCATATCTACACTTAGTGAAGGAGCTTCCGAGAAATGCGTTTGCCAAAAATCTGTTAAGCAATATAAAAATATATCCACTGAAAGATTTTTTTGCTCAAGTAGATCAGCTTTAAACTTATGAGAATCCACCTGATAAATTAGATTTAGTTCATTTAATGGCGAAATAAAAGCATCTTCATTAAGCTGTTTCTTACTTAGTTTTTTTGCGTAACAAAGAATGAAACAATCTAAATCTTTCTGCAAAGTCGCTTCCGAAGGTAGCTTCAAACCGTTTGTTTCAAGCCAAAATATAAGATCACTAAGTAATTCAGATTTCTCAAAGACTTGTTTATTACAATAATTAAAATACCAGCGAGCAAGTGTTAGATCAGTAAAGTTTTTTTGAATAAAATAGTGTAGTAACCAAGTAGATTCATTCAACTCTAAGTAAGTATCATATTTTGCAAAAATTTCACTTATTGCAGTTTTATAGTTTTGTTTACTATTCTCAGAATCTTTGAGCGGCACCAACCCTGAAACTTCAGCCCAGTATTTAATACTGTTAACCATGTTTTTACCAACACCAAGCTCAACAACTTGTTTTTCAATATCTTTTTCATTTAAACTAAAATTATTATATGCTTTATTTAGCCAACCATAGCGTAGTGCAAAGGTTTCATGACCCGAAAAATGTAAATTAAAAATATCAGATTTCATTGCAACAAAGATTCACTGGAGAAATTTCTCCAGGGAGAGTACTATTATTGTAGATGATATTCAATTGATTGAAAAAATTAACACTAAATATTTTAAATTATTGTTAAATTTAAATGATATACAGAAAACACAATCGTTTTTAATAATATTTAAATATACTGATAGAAAGCAAAAGCTCTCTATCATTTTGTATACATCAAACTATTCAAATAAATCAGCCCTTACTTCATCCAAATCACGATCTGACTTAAAACGATTACATATCGGATGAATAATTGCTCCATTTTCTAAAACACCGTAACCACCTTCTGCTTTTGATTCACGATGATCTACTTCAGTCGATTCAAGGTATAGGGCGCTATCACATACTTCGCAATAGCTCCAAGTTTTCCTTTCCTCACGTTGATAAAGATTTCTTTTGGTCGCGAGTGAAAAATTTAGAGGTTTTTTCTTCTTTGATGATCTTACTGATTGCACAAAGCTCACAACATCATCCACAATACTCTCATCATAATCACCACCAAAACGGTCAAGGTAAAAATCATTAAAATTAATATAATCAAATGATTGACTCATCGAAAGAATGACGGTGTTCAAACAAACTTCATCTTCAAAATCTAAATCCATATTGAGTCCAATACAGATAAAGGCTTGATACACGTTCTTCAATCGCTCATGTGATCTGATGCCGCTACCAAACTTACCGACAGTTTCTTTGATCGCCACAGGAATTTTTTCAATTAAACTTTCAACACCACGGCGTGCTCGAGTAAATCCAATAAAATCTATCTTTTTATTCTGTATTTCAAAACAGTCTTGTTCAATTTCACAGACGATAGAGAACCAGGCCAAAAAGGATGTTACTTGAAAACGATTATCTTTATAAAAATATAGTTTTGGGTGTAAGCCCAAACTTGGAATCCGAATACTAATTGGTGGTGTAGCGATACGACACAGCACAACTCTAAGTTTTAGCATTAAATTTTCTACACGCTGACCTTGGTCTATATTCACAGTATTCTGACTAGTATCACCAAACATGATATTCAAGAGTTCATTGACCAAGCCGATTTTTTTACCGTGTGTTAAATCCGGCTCTAAAAGTATTATCTTAAAAAGATGATCATGAATTTGCTCACCCAAAGTGATCACTTCATTTATCCGCTCGTAATTCAGTTCAGCCAAGTTGGATTTATTATCGTTTATATAACAACACGCATAAATCACATAAAAAGCATCACTCCCCCTATTCTGTAAATGATATTCTTCATCTGGATCTAATCGTTTCGTATCCGAATTGATTGAACAAAAGGCTTTTCGAGCTTCCTCAGGTGTCCCAATGACTTCAATAAAATTAATTTTGGTTGATTTTAATTTTTGCTGAAACTCAGAATCGCTACATAACTCTTGAAAATCAGCTAATCCACCTAATCGATTACGAATCTGACGAATATCTCGTTTTTGTGGTGCCGTGAATTTTGGGGCTCCTATTACTTGCTCATCAATAAAGTATCTTTTGATCCAAGCATAGATAATTGAAATCCTGTGCCCACCATCGATGATATAAATATTACCAGCAGCATCTTTCCAATAGCGAACGCATAAATTGACATTACGATCATTCAAACAGTTTAGAATAAACTCCTGAATTTCAGCAGGGCTCCAGCACTCTGTGGAGCGTTGATTGTCTGCTTTATATAGTTTTTCTAGAATCTCATGGTTGGCGAAGTCATAAAGTGATATTTCAAAGTTATGGTGCAGATTTGAGTGCGACATTTCGTCAGGCACCATCATTTTTCTTTGAATAATATTGGTCAAAAGCTTAGTACGGGCCATTTTATTTTCTCTAGGCAATACTTCTCTATATCTCGTAAGATTACGAAATTTATAAAAGTAAAATTAATTAAACATGACGAAAATTTATTTCGAAAATTTTATTCTTTAAGAACAGAAGAAATAGCTTGGAGAAAATAAGGGATATTATAGAAAATGTTCATGTCTAGTTCCTGTAGTAATTAATTACAAACAAGCTTCCAACTTTTCCACGAGATGGAGGCAAGCCAAACAGGGGTGGAAATACCGTACTACAGAAGACGGCCAGTCATAGACTGCCCTGCTTGGCCTACCATTACGATAGACTAAACATAGTTAACGCAAAAAACCGCCAAAGCGGTTTACTGCTTCTGTAGTAAATTCAGGTTTCCACGCCTGGTCACAGATTTTGCTGTAACATCTTTATCTTATGTGCATAAATTCAATTGGTCAAATTTTATGATTAATATTTAATCAATTGATTCAAAAATTATTACCTATATTTTTAGAGGCTTAAGAATACAGTTGAGTAACTTATAATTTTTCTACAATATTTAGTTGATGTAAACTGATTGGAATAAAGCCGTGTATATTTGACCAGCGTATTTTAATAAAGGAAGTAGATTGAAACTGCATATTTTATCGGATACTCACAATTCAAAATATTCAATATCAGAGCAAGCTGATGTCATTATTCACGCTGGTGATTTTTCTAATCGCTTAAGTGGTGCAATTGAATTTGCCGAAAAATGTAAATCTCTAAATAAAAAGTTTATCTTTGTTTTGGGCAATCATGATTACTACAACTCTAACTACAATTCAGTCGTAGATTTTTTAAAAGAAAATTACCCTGAAAATGCGCTACTTGATGATAACCATATCAAAATTCAAGATAAAATATTTGTAGGTGGCACGCTGTTTACGAACTTTCGCTCCAATTCACCACTTACATCTCCTGAGGTACTTTTACAGTCCCAAAAAGATGCTGAACAATCGATTTACGATTTTGATCAAATAATGATTGGCAGTGATAACCGAACTATAACTACTAATGACTACATAAAACTATTTAAAAAATATCATCAAAATATTATGCAGTTTAGAGGGCAAGATCATGTGATCGTTATTACGCATTTTCCACCTCATTTAGCTTGTCTTGATCCATATTGGGGTACGCATCCTGTTGCATCAGCACTCAATCCCTATTTTATTAATGACTTAGATATAAAAGGCTTTAAATTATGGATTGCAGGACATACGCATACATCAGTGGATACTGTAGTCGATGGATGTAGATTAGTGATCAATCCTTTGGGTTATCCACCAGAGCAAGGTAAAAATGGGTTTAGAGAAAATTTGATCATCGAAGTTTAAGTAGTCATACTCGTATTGAAGCAATTTAAACCAACTCTAATATCATACATCCTATAGTACTGTTGATTTAGCTTCTACACCATGAACTAGGAGAAACTCATGTCGAATCCTTTAGACCCAGAAAATGATTGGAAAAATAAAATTGCAGATCAAATACTTGACGATTTAATCGAGATTGCCAAGCTTGAAGGTATGACTATTAAAAAAATGAAAGCAGATCAAAATGGTATTTTCTATGTGGAAGAGGAAATATCAATTGACGACGTACTCAAGCAATTTTGAACTCTGCTCATTGAAACGATATAAAGCGCTTGAATTTTATATTTAAAACCTTAACCAAATTGTATCACCTGTAGATGCGTACATAGCTTCAGCAGTTTCTTTCAACACATCACTCTCATCCGTTTCCATTGATAGTTCATCACATGCAGGATACCTACTGTCGCTTGTGGAAAACAAGCCAGATTGAACAGTAGTACTATGCTGCATAAATCTAGTTCTATTTTGCCTTAAAAGCTGTACACCACGGTAGCTAGCACGCATTTGATTTAATGCTTGAAGACGTCTTTCATTTGTAGTCATTATTACTTTTCTCGACATTAATTGTCTCCTTGATTTTTATCTGAAATTAAGATTAACAAACTACGACATGAATTAAAATTGGGTAATGATCTAGCTATCCGGCAATCCCTCATTAAAATCACAACGATCAAATAAAATTCACACAATGTTTTAAAATCAATCCTCTAAAAACTCCAGCTTATCTTGATCAGTTCTGACGATTTTCGTAGGAAGTTGGTTAGCTCCGTTTAATATAGTCTGGATATAATCATCCTTTATTATTTCATCTTTTTGATTTTTTACTGAGGATTCATCGGCTTTTTTCGCATTATCTTTAGAAACAACCCGATCTACCACAATATCTATCTCACTTTACAAATTTTTCAAGATCTTGCTCTTTAGCACTCTGATACGAAGACGAACTATTAATTAAAAAATGTGCTCTTCTGAATGCCAGTTCTTGCTTAATTTCTTGATCAGCCATACTGGTCTCACCGTGATTTTTTATGTATTCAGCTCGTTTTTGCATAAATGCTCGCTCTCGCTCTTGAACGCTAGAATTCACCACCGTATGTTCTATTTGACGAGTAGCCACATAATTATAGGCAATTACTCCGCAAAGTACGATTAAAAAGAAACTGAGTTGCCTCTTTACACTTCGACTCACAAATAATCCTTTAATATTCAGTCAATACTGAAGTTATCATGTACTCATGAAGATGAATTTAAAAACTATAAGGGCTGACACTATAAAGTTTCATTACTCGCCCCTAGGGTTAAACTCTTTAAATTCATCAGCATTGCTAGCAAATTCTGTAAAAAAGTTATGCCATGTAAATAATGACTCTAATTCCTGTTGGTTTTGAATCGGTTTAGGCAACTTATATCCAATGACCCAATATGGTGCTGTACAGCAAACATGCTCAGGTATAAGGACTTGCTGTAAGGCTGTTTCAGCACTTACTAAATATAAATTATCGTATAAATAAACGATATTTCCTTGTAAAGCTTCTTGAATACAATGATCTACATCTATATGGGTATCCTTCATGTAGTCCGTCTCCATTTTTTGAAATCACATTCTTAAACTTGTTAAATTATTTAACGCAGTAATTAATCATTAATCTGGGCTAAACTCCAACGGCGATAGATGACTGCTAAAAATAAATCACTAAAGATTTTTTGGCAGGTATTATATTTATAGTTGTAATTACTAATTACTATGCTTACCCCTTTCTTACTTTTAGCCGCTTCAAGTTCAGCTTTAATTTCCTTCCATGACAGTTTTGATATTTTAATTTTTTCTTTAAACTGCTTGTATATAAATTTTAACTCACCCCAAAATTTATCAAACTCCTGATACTCTACTTCGCTTTGGATATACACCTCCATACGAGCATCTATAAGACGAATACGGCGCTCAAAATAATCTAACGTAAAGTTACTATCCAGCACAGCTGTGAAAATTTCAAAATCAGCTTCGCTAAATACATTTCCAGACTTATTTCTATTGATATGCTTTAACAGCATGTCTAAAGGATTACTTTTAGAAATTTCGTTTTTTTGTTGATAGTGTCTATTTTTATACAGGTTTGAGGCCAAGTCTCTCCCAATTTCTTTCAACTTCAGATTTTCATTTTTTCCTGAAAGTACATCTATAATATCATTCAATTCTGATTTCAGTTTGAGCCTTTCGGTTACATTATCAGTTTGCTCTACATCTTCACATTTTAATATCTGAGTATGCCACCGATCAGGAAATATTGCCTCTTGAATAATCTTTGAATTGGGGGCTATCTTCTCTAAGATTTCTTTTAATTCAAGCTTTTCTTTCATTTGAGACGTATTCAATTGTTTCTTGAATACTCTGCAAGAGAGTAAAGCTCTTACAATATTTGCTGATATTTTACTTTCATCTAGACATAATGCATCCCCTACTAACATTGAACCAAAATGCAGGTAATAGTTGGCTGTCATCTCAATAGATGAATGGCCAATAAAATGTGCCAAAATCTTCCAAACATCCTGACGTCCAGCAATACTGTCTGTATCACCCAATAAATATTTTTTAATTTTGGCAATCTGATCAGGTGAGTAGCCCATCCAACTTCTGATTAACGCTTCACTTCCTTTCAAAATTAAAGCTAAATTGTTTGTCGCAGTATGCCTAAAGCTATGAAAGGAATAATCATGTGGTTCGTTATTGAATAAAGTATCAAAAATTTCCTTTGTCTTAGCACCAATAAAACGAGATGAAAAAATTTGACCAAATTCATCTTGGAAGATAAAACAATCTTCTGCCCCCAACGTTCTTTGATCAACTTTTACATTAAAATGCTTTTTGATTAAGCCAATAAATTCATTCAGTTCAGGTTCAGTTAGCAACTCATCAAGACGAATTCCTCGTTTTGCATTCGTCGTCTTGACCTGACGATGATAGTTATTATGAATAAAGATTTTAATAAATTGAGGATTGCTTGCTGTTAAATCATAATATCGCTCATAGCCAATTGTTTTAACATCCAAATCCGTCATAGCCAAATCTCTCAGCCTTAACCCAAGAATCTCACCAATCCTTAAACCTGTGCGGTAAGCAAGCATACAAATTATTTTGAATATACTTTTTTGTTGTTTACTCAGTTCAACTTGGCGACCAATCAAATTATTAAAATGCGCCCACATCACTGGGGTTATATATGATGATCTACACATCTGAAGATCATCAGATTTTAACTGGTCTAAATAATTTACTCGAGGAACATCAAAATTATGCATTAAACTTTTATGAAATTTTTTTAAATTTTTTACAGCTTTACCATAGCTATCATATTTCACCTCCCTAACATTATTTTTAGATGCTTTATTTTGTCGGCGCTTATCAACAATAAATTTTTCACTTAAAATATATTCATATGCTTCCTCAAATTGTTCCTCATCCATCTTAAAGATATCAAGGTCATGAATAACAACATACATAAAAAGATCTTCAGCGAAAGAGGATTTATAAGTATCCAAGGAGCTCAGAGCAATCCCATCTTTTGCTCTAGAAACATTTGAAGATTGACCACTCACGAGGTAATCCCGATACCATGTCATCAATGCAATCTGAACACTCACAAGCGCAATATCTTTAGCTATTTCATACTTCTGATTATTGTAGCTTTCTTTAAGTGACTGAATATCTTCTGACAATTGTTTAATGGTCTCGGTTTTTTTTCTACCTTGAAATTGCCCTATCAATCCTTTTTTAATTTCTGCGGCACAATGATATTCCGTGCTCAGTTTTTGTATATTTTCAGACTTAGGCTTTCGAAAACTCCCGTTCGGATCATCAAATGCATTTTCGGAAGTAATCAATTTCTTTTTTAAAGATTTCTTGTCTTTAAATACATCAAGTGTCTCAAGCATTTTTAAGGTTGACAATGATAGTGCAGCGCTGTCTAACGTCCCCGTAGATAATGCTGTTGTGAAACCATCAAGCGTATTATTTTGACTAAAATACTGCACGTAATCGACATGCTCAAATAATAGATATTTTTCCTTTGCAAAATAATCACGTAAAACACTATTTTTATCGACATCCAATATAGCCAAATCAATATATTGATCAAAGCCTTCACCATTTTGAGCATCGATAGACTCTATAAGCTGAACTAGCCTTTTTTCCCCCTGACGCCTTTCACTTTGAGTTTCAAACGGCTTTGTTGCACAAACCTAGCCTATAAGGTTTATTCAGTCCTATAATTTCAAAATGAATAAACATACTGCTAAAACTTATCGTACAACCA
>NZ_JAMXYB010000048.1:0-12661 GCF_024129495.1 Acinetobacter sp. S4400-12
CAGGAGTTATACGTAAACAGATTTTTATAAGAATTTTATTTAAAAATTAGATATTTAATAGCTGAATTAGGTAGCCGCCACCTCCACCAAATACCCAACAAAACATGGCAAAATATGCCAAGTTTTAAAACGAAAAGGCTTGATTCTAAAGGGATTAAGCCTTTTTTCTTGCCTAAACATAACCAAATATAACTAGCCACAGTGTACATGCACCGTGTACACTGCCTTGTACATTGCAAGATTTATTGAATCCGCTGGTGTACAAGCCATGAAAAGAGCCGATATAAAACGCAGACCGTTATCAGATACCGTACTGGCTAACCTAGAACCTGAGTCAAAAGAGTATCGGGAACTGGACGGCGAAGGCTTATATTTTCGTGTGAAGCCTGATGGCAAAAAAGTATAGCTGTTCAGATATAAAAAAGCAGATGGTAAATGGTCATGGCTTGGGATAGGGGCTTATCCTGAATTGTCAGGCAAAGGCGCAAGAAAAAAAATATCTGAGATAATTCAAGACATATCACACGGCGATAATCCCATCATTTCCAAGCAAGAAAGAAAACTCCAAGAACTTGAGAAAAATAACGCTACTTTTGAGATATTGGCTCGTGAATGGCTAGACACTAAGAAGGAATCATGGGTAAAGGACACCATGACTAGAAATAAAGGTGCATTAGAAAAACATATATTTCCAGTTTTTGGCAAACGTTTGTACACCACCATAAAGCCGATTTAATGGATGAACCATTTAAAAGGCATCCAGCAGGAACAGGGGATATACGAGCAGGTAAACCGAGTTCGGGCTATGTGTCGTGATATATACGATTTTGCAAAGGTGACAGGCCGTATTGATTACAACCCATTAGAGGGCCTGCAAAAGTTCCTGCAACAAGGCGTAAAACAAAATATGTCACATGTCAGTGAGCTGGAGTTACCTGCGTTATTAAGAGCAATCAATACTTACCCAACTATGGACGATCGGATGGGCCTACAGCTTTTAGCTATGCTGTTCTGCCGACCTACCGAGCTAAGGGAAGCCAAATGGCAGGAGTTCGACCTGGAACAAGGCTTATGGAATATCCCAGCCGAGCGTATGAAGAAACGCCGGGAGCATATTGTACCGTTATCTGTACAGGCAATTGCCATATTAAGAGAATTGCAGACCTACCAAACCAATTCTGAATATTTATTTCCGAGCAGATCAGATAAGAGCAAGCCAAAGTCAGATACCGTTTTTATTATGGCCTTGCGCCGTATGGGGTATGAAGGCAGACAGACTCCACATGTATTTAGGCATATTGCCAGCACATTGTTAAACAATCGTGGTTTTGATGAACGTCATATTGAAGCAGCACTGGCCCATGTAAAGGACGGCGTGGCAGGTGTGTATAACAAGGCCCAGTACCTACAGGACAGGGCTAATATGATGCAATGGTACGCGAACCATTTAGAAGAAATCGCAGATCAGAGCATCATCCAGTTTAAAAAGGCTAAATGAGAATATATGTCGCGCTACTAGCCAATAAATGCACAAATAAAGGTAAATATAGATTATATTCAGTTTGCTAAGTCTAGCCTGACGGGGCGAAAGTCGGACACCCAATCCGATTCGCTTAGCATCATTTTGGGGATGCTGTGGGAGGCAAAGATGGCTTATATCAAGTTTAAAACAGATATGCCTGAATGGTTCGTTCTAGAAAAATATATTGAAAATCAATTAAATGCTACAGAAATTTTGCCTAATCTTATCTATCGTAAAATTCTACACGGATTTTTAACAAATAGATTGAAAGTCCAAGTTGTAAATCATGAACATGCCCACTACCAAGATTTTATTTTTGAACTGAAAGGAAATTTGAAATTATCTGATAAGAAGTTTTTTGGAAATTCTGAAACTATAAGACAGGAAATAATCTGTTTTATGTTTACTAATCTTCAAAAGAATCCTTTAAAACCATTTGATATTCAATTAGTTGATGAAAACCCTCTTATAGAGCCGATTGATTTATGTTTTAGTATTTTCATGAATGGATTTATTCAACATACAGAAACAAAACCTATCAAAGAATTAACGGCCATTGAGGTGGCTAGGAATTATTTTGCACTACCCCAAATTCATAGAAATTTTATCAAGTCAGAAATTCTTGCTTTTGGTTTTACACGTAATGATGATAACGAGCAAGAGCTACTTTTTGCTCATGAAGATAGAGAGGGTTTAACACGTGAAATTGTAGATGATTGTAGAGGCTCATTATTTTCATTGAACGTAAAAAACATGAAAAATAATAATCTAACTGATAATCCATTAGTTGAAGTCAACTTAAATTTTACAAATGCGTTTCTATTAAGGCAGTTTGAGCAGTGGTTAAACAGAAAGAGGATGCAAGTATCAAATAACAACATTTCTTATGAGGAAGATTTATTAGATGCTGACCCTAATACATTAGTTAATAAAATTAATGAGTATAGAATCTTTGCTTATCTAGATTTGTATTTTTGGCAGGCGATAGAAAAGCATAAAATTAAAAAATCTGTTTTTGCTATATCACTCTTTCCAAACGGTGAAAAAGGTGAAAGTGTTTTTAAAAATTTAGATGAAAATTTTTTACCACCATTACTGATTTATTCTCAATCCAAAGAAATGCGCAGATTGGTGAGTTTATATAATTTAGAAAAAATTGATTTGTGAAAATTTCTATTTTTTTATATTTAGCTTTTTTCCTTTTTAGATATACGTAGAAAATCATACTCGCCCATATTCTTTCATGTATGGGTTTTTTTATGACTATCAAACCAATCTGCGTCCAATTCAAAACCGCTTGTGAACTACTGGACATAAGCCGTGAATCATTGCGTCATATCGTGCGTACTGATGCAGCATTTCCGCGACCAATCAAAACAGGGGATACCAAACAGGCTCCAGTCTATTTTGACTATGCCGAGCTTGTAGAGTGGCATAACAGCCAAAAGCAAAGCCTTGCAGCTATGGAGGCTTAATCATGGAAATTACCCTACAGGATGCAATCAGCATCACCCAGCAGGCACAAAGCAAACTTGAGCAGATCAGCCGTGAAATAAACCGCGAACAGATAAAGAACCTTTTTATTGATGTGTCCGATTTCGCCTGTCTGGCCCTTGAATGCTTCACAGATGAAGTTAAAACAGAAGCCAATACAAAACAGATTGAGCAGGCAATTGACCTACTCGACCGTGTTTCTATCCGAGCCTCTGAACTAGGCCGAGAAGTATTTTTAAAGCCCTACTCAATTGATGACTACCTAAAGGCCGAGGCCAACAAGCTAAAGACCTTCACACAACTGGTACTTGATGTACTGAGTATCACAGACCCAGCCGATCTATACGCCTATGCCCTTGCCTCATATTGTCCGACTGGTGATTCGGATGAAGAAGCCGACTTGATCGTAAATGATGAGTCTATGAAGTTTTTAGAGGTTCGAGGCTTTAGCGGAACAGTCAAAGGGCTACGTGAAGAACACGCTGACATGATGAAACATGCAGATACTAAGGATGTTTTGATAGTTCATATCGGAACCATTCACAAGCTGTCTGATGCATTGTCAGGAATGGGAGCATAAGAACATGAATAACACCCAATTAAAGCAAGTCCTAGCACACCTCAAGCAAGGCAAAACTATTTCACAGGCCGAGGCTATCGACCTATTCAACTGCTACCGACTGAGCGCAATCATTCAGCGTTTACGAAATGCAGGCTATGACATTGTGACTCATTATGAGCGTAATAAGTCAGGTATTGGCAGACATGCACGGTATGAGCTTATTAAAGAGGTGGCAGCATGAACCCAGCTATTTTTAATTTTAATGAGCATGGCATTCGTGTTGTCTTGAGCAATACCAACGAGCCTTTATTTTGTTTGACTGACGTATGTAATGTCCTATCGGTAAGTATAACATCACATTTACTACGTGAACTAGGGCATGTCCTCATTTGAAGAATTGGTTTTAAATACTTAAAATCCTCCTTTGAGTTATTTTTATTTCTACATTTTCAATGGCACGCACTCTTCTTACCGATGATATCTGGCAGAAAATTCAAGATACTATGCGATTACATGGTTGCTACCCGATTTGATAAGCTTGCACGAAATTATCAGCCTATGATTCACATTGCTTGCATGTTTATTTGGTGCAAAGCCAAATGAGGACACGCCCTAGAAAATCCAAATCTGATACCGCCATAGATATCTATAATTTTAAATGATCTAAGGTTGAAATAAAGTCGGTAAATTTCTCACCTTGAATCACCACATGTGCTTTCAGTAAAGCCTCAGCTTCTTGCTCATGACCCGCAAAAATGGCCTCTAAGATTTCGCTATGTTCTGCAAAAGAATGATTCATTCGATGGTTGACGCGGAGTTGTAGGCGACGGTACGGGTGCAAACGTTTGTGTAAAGTACAGGCTTGTTCAATTAAAAAGGAATTATGACTAGCTTGATAAATGGCAAAGTGAAATAAACGATTGGCCTCATAATAATTTTCTGAATCGTTCTGATTTAAATAGTCCTCACATAACTGATGTAACTTCTGTAATTCTTGCTTTTCTTCAGGTTGAATACGTCGTGCAGCCAGTCGTCCACACATGGCTTCCAATTCAGCCATCACTTCGAACATTTCACAAAGGGTGAGTGGGTTAATGGCTGGAATAATTGCGCCACGACGTGGGCGAATTTCAACCAAACCTTCAGCAGCCAATAGCTTTAATGCCTCACGAATCGGGGTACGTGAGGCACCATAGCGTTTACACAGCTCTTGTTCATCCAGCTTAGTCCCAGGCAGGAAAAAGCCATAAATAATATCATCCTCTAACTTTTTACTAATTTGAATAGAAAGAGGGAGTTCAGCAATTGAAGTCATACATCACCAAAAAAATTGTATACAATTTATGTTTATTTGAGTGCAAAGTATTGTATCACTGGATACAGATAAGCTATAACTATAGCAAATTATAAGTCAGATTATTAGAAGTGCTGCATGATCCAGGGAGGATTCAGCAATGATTATTTACGGAACAGCCATACTGGCAGTCTGCCATTTACTTGGTGTTTATCTAGGCAATGCTCTCGGAATTGCCCTTGGTGTTCAAGCCAATGTAGGTGGTGTGGCAATCGCCATGATTTTATTAATTTTATCGAAGGAGCTTTTAGCTAAGCGTGGGCACTTACCTCAAGTGACTCAATTTGGTGTGTTGTACTGGTCAGGTATGTATATCCCAATCGTAGTCGCTATGTCGGCAGGACAAAACGTAGTTGCTGCTATGTCAGGCGGGATGTTGGGCCTGATTGTTTCGGTTGCGTCTTTGATTGGTACCGTCTTGGTGATTCGTTGGTTGAATAAATCCAGTGGCGATTATGAAAGCTATGAATGGGCGGTAGAGCAGAATGAAAAAGCCGCTTAAGGATAACGGTGTTGGATTAACACTAAATAATAATCAGTTGTACGCTTACAAGGAAGAAATGCGATGGAAGAAATAATTACGGTTTTTACCAAAAATGCCCTCGTCGCGGCACTCGCAGTGACTGGTTTGATGATGTATGTGTCGCATCTTTTGTCGAAATATCTCACCAAAGGTAAGTTACAAAGCTCAGCCATCGCCATCACCCTGGGGCTAGTCTTGGCCTATTTCGCAGGGATTTATACTCAAGGTGAAAAGGGTATTTCAGATATCGCTATCTTCTCAGGTTTTGCTTTACTCGGTGGTGCCATGATTCGTGACTTAGCCATTGCATCAACGGCGTTTGAAGTCGACATCAAAGAAGTGAAAAAAGCAGGAAAAGTGGGTTTGACCGCGCTTGGACTTGGCTGTGTGATTCCGTTTGTGATTGGTGCAATGGTGGCATGGTTGATGGGCTATAAAGATCCTGTTTCGATGACCACAATTGGTGCAGGGGCGATGACCTATATCGTTGGACCAGTTACGGGCACAGCCGTTGGAGCAAGCTCTGAAGTCATCGCGCTGTCGATTGCAATTGGTTTAATTAAATCAGTATTCTTTATGGTAGGCACGCCAATCTTTGCAAAATTTATGTATCTCAAAAGTCCACGTTCTGCCATGGTTTTTGGTGGCATGGCGGGGACGACCAGTGGTACAGCAGCAGGTTTAGCAGGAACTGATGTGCGTTTAGTGCCGTATGGTGCACTGGTCGCAACCTTTTATACCGGTCTTGGTTGTTTACTTGGACCATCTGTCTTTTTTCTCACAATCAATGCCATCTTCGGCTAAGCACAGCATACAGGTGACCTTATGAACCAAATGGTTAAGACGCGCTTATGGGATAAGCAACGCACCCGTAGACAAGAAAAACTGGCTCTTGCTAAAGAAAAAGGATTTACAAAACAAGTAGAGCATGCTCGTGTGATTGAACTTTTGGAAACCGTGATTTCCAGTGGGGATCGTGTGTGTTTGGAAGGAAATAACCAAAAGCAGGCCGATTTTTTATCCAAAAGTTTAAGCCAGTGTAATCCAGAGGTGATTCATAACTTACATATCGTACAGTCGGTATTGGCTTTACCCAGTCATATTGATGTCTTTGAAAAAGGTATTGCTTCTAAGGTCGATTTTTCCTTTGCAGGCCCACAAAGTCTACGTCTGGCCCAGTTAGTACAGCAGCAAAAAATTAGTATTGGTTCAATCCATACTTATCTAGAGCTGTATGGACGTTACTTTATTGATCTGACACCAAATGTGTGTTTGATTACGGCACATGCGGCCGACCGTGAAGGTAACCTTTATACAGGTGCCAATACTGAAGATACACCTGCAATTATTGAAGCAACTGCATTTAAAAGTGGTATTGTGATTGTACAGGTGAACGAAATTGTAGATAAGTTACCGCGTGTCGATGTACCCGCCGATTGGGTCGATTTTTATATCGAAAGTCCTAAGTACAACTATATAGAACCGTTATTCACACGCGACCCTGCACAAATTACTGAAGTGCAAATTTTAATGGCAATGATGGTCATTAAGGGAATATATGCACCTTATAAAATTCAGCGATTAAATCATGGCATTGGTTTTGACACTGCTGCGATTGAATTACTGTTACCTACCTATGCAGCATCCTTAGGATTAAAGGGACAGATCTGTACCAATTGGGCATTAAATCCACATCCGACTTTGATTCCAGCCATTGAAAGTGGATTTGTCGATTCGATTCATAGCTTCGGTTCTGAAGTGGGGATGGAAGACTATATTAAAGAACGTCCAGATGTTTTCTTTACAGGCAGTGATGGCAGCATGCGTTCCAATCGAGCCTTTAGCCAGACTGCAGGTTTATATGCTTGTGATCTCTTCATTGGTTCGACTCTACAGATTGACTTACAGGGTAACAGTTCAACTGCAACCGTAGACCGTATTTCTGGTTTTGGCGGCGCGCCGAATATGGGTTCTGACCCGCATGGGCGCCGTCATGCCAGTCATGCCTATACCAAAGCAGGTCGTGAAGCGGTCGACGGTAAACTCATTAAAGGACGTAAGTTAGTAGTGCAGTTGGTCGAAACCTACCGTGAACATATGCATCCTGTATTTGTAGAAGAGTTAGATGCGTGGCAGTTGCAGAAAAAAATGGAGAGCGAACTCCCGCCAATCATGATTTATGGCGAAGACGTAACCCATATTGTGACGGAAGAAGGTATTGCCAACTTACTGTTATGTCGCACACCTGAAGAACGTGAACAAGCGATTCGTGGTGTGGCAGGTTATACCCCGGTTGGTATGCAGCGTGATGATGCCAAAGTGGAAGAGTTACGCCAGCGCGGTATTATTCAACGTCCAGAAGATTTGGATATCGATCCAACACAGGCCAGCCGTGATTTGTTAGCGGCAAAATCGGTAAAAGATTTAGTTAAATGGTCGGGTGGTTTATATAGTCCCCCAAGTCGCTTTAGAAACTGGTGATCGACATGGAAAAGTTAAAATTTGAATTGCAATCAGCACCGCTGAGTGCTGAACAAGCTGCAGTGATTTGTGGCGTGGTCGGTTCTGGAAATTTAGAAGTATTGGTTTCACAGCATGATCAGGCGGATATTTGTCAGATTGAAGTCACTACATCAGCGGTCGGTTTTCAACATGTTTGGCAGTCTGTACTGAATGAGTTTGCACAACGTCATGCGGTGGCAGGGCTTAAATTTCAGTTAAATGATATGGGGGCGACTCCAGCGGTAGTGAACCTGCGCTTAAGCCAAGCAATATCTATGTTTAAGGGAGTATAGAACATGGATCAAGTGATGCTCAAAAACAGTTTTTATGAAAAAACCGCACGTGCGCGTATTCAAGCGGTCGTCGATACTCATAGTTTTAATGAAATATTAAAGCCAACTGAGGTTGAAGTCAGCCCACATCTCTCTGCTTTGGATATTCCGGGAAGTTTTGATGATGGCGTGATTATTGGTACAGCGCGTTTGAATGGAACACCAGTGCATATTATGGCCCAAGAAGGCCAGTTTATGGGCGGTGCTGTGGGTGAAATCCACGGGGCGAAAATTGTTGGTCTCTTGCATAAGGCTATTCAAGATCAGGCGCAAGCGGTACTGTTTTTTGTGGACTCAGGTGGCGTGCGTCTGCATGAAGCCAATGCTGGTCTTATCGCCATTTCCGAAATTATGCGTGCGATGTTGCAGGTAAGAAATGCAGGTATTCCGATTATTACCGTAATTGGCGGAATCTGTGGCGCTTTCGGTGGTATGGGTATCAGCGCTTGTTTGAGCAGTACCATCATCATGACCGAAGAAGGGCGTTTGGCGCTATCTGGCCCAGAAGTGATTGAAACGGTCAAAGGCGTAGAAGAGTTTGACTCGAAAGATCGTGCATTGGTTTGGCGTGTTACAGGCGGTAAACATCGTTATTTGCTGAATCACGTACAGGCTTTGGTTGAGGATGATACTGTCGACATTCGTGATGCAATTTTAACGCAACTCGACGCTAAGGTAGCTCCTTTAGACTTAGAACAATTATTGCGACAGCAACAACAGCTTGAAGAGCAGTACCAACACTGGTTCGGTAAAAATGATGGTCTACAAATCTGGCACGAAATGGGAATTTCCCAGCCAGAAAAAATTCCGATGTTGTCTGCCCATGAAGTTGTACTGTTAAAGCAAGGATGAGCTCATGAATACAGAATTACTTTTACAACAGTTGTTTCCTCATCAACTGAATTATCAGATCGAAGGTTATGTGATTAAGGGTAGTGCTCAGACCGACGCAGGTCCGGTGCGGATTCTCGGCACAGTCAATGCAGCACCCATTAACCAACAGATTGCCATGGAACTGGCAGGTGAAATCTTACAGCTGGTACAGCAGAAGCAACAAACACCCGTGGTGTTTATTGTGGATACGCAAGGCCAGGACCTTTCTCGCGCAGATGAATTACTCTGCTTAAACAGAACCTTTGCCCATTTGGCATCCTGTGTAGATTTACTGCGCAGAAGTGGACACGCCAACCTCGCGATTATTTTTGGCCAAGCCGTCAGTGGTGGATTCCTTTCCTATGGCTTAATGGCGAACGAAGTCTATGCACTGAGTGATTCCCAAGTGAAAGTCATGGACTTAAACGCGATGGCACGGGTGACAAAAATTCCCGCTGATAAGTTAAAAGAACTTTCACAAAGTTCAGCTATTTTTGCTCCCGGTGCGGAAAACTTTTACAAGATGGGTGCAATCAATGCCATTTGGCCAGATTTGGAGACCGATTGGGTTAGCCAAGTGCTGTTAAATCAACAACAACATATTGAATCTTATCTTGTGGATCAACGTCGTATAGTTGGGCAACAGCGTCAAGGACGCGTGTTGTGTAATAACATAATCGAGAAAGTCGTTCATAGTTAAGGAAAGCAGATATGGATCGTCATGACTTTGCTTATCTGCGTGATTCAGCCACTTTACAATTTTTGGATGTTTCTTTACCTGAAACAGTGAAACTGAAAGTGTCTCAATTGCTGAGTCAACATGTTCCAATGACTGTTTGCCGGCAGGAAGGGCTGGATGCGGGACAGGTGAAGTTGGCGATCAACTGTTTGGTGAAAGGTTATAAATATCGTGTGGCCTGTTGGGTCGAAGAATACGATATTGAACAGATCACTCGACCGCTTTCTCTACGGGCCTTGTTAAAAGCTGACTTACAGATCCTCCAGCGTGAGATCCTAAGTGATTTTGCAGACAAGCTAGAACAACGGGGCTGTGAAGTATATGTCTATGGCTCTTATGCCTACCAAGCTCTCACGCGGGAGGCCTATGTCAGACCGGTTTCAGATTTAGATGTGCTGTTATATCCACAGCATCAAAATCATGTGCCGGAAATTTTACAGTTGATACAACAAGTCCAAGCACAGAGTTCAGTTCATTTAGACGGCGAGATTCAAATCCATCCAGACTGGCATGTGTCATTTAATGAGTTAATTACAGTTTTTCCTGTAATGAAACAGCAAGTGATTGTAAAAGGAATTCAGCGTGTGGATATGCTGAGATTAGAACAACTATTTGAAGGGAATCTTGAATATGCATATGCTAGCATTAGGTGAAGTTTTATATCCGAATATTATCAGTACTGCTGAACGCTTAGACCATCTGGCTTGTATGGCACTATTGGATGAAGCTAGCTTAGAACATAAGCCCGGTTTGGTTTGTCCAGGTTCTCAGGGCAGTCATAGTGATATGGACTTTAGCTTATTCCAATCCAGTGTCGATGCTTTACAAGGCTATTTTCAGGCGCAATTTTTAAATGGCTATCGCAATGTTGAATTAGAAAAGATTCGGCAGTGTGGCATTTTAGCTGAACAGAAAATGTTGAGGGCAACAAGACAGATTAATACGCATAAAGGTGCGATTTTTAATTTGGGTTTTGCCAGTGCTGCAGTAGGACAGTGTTTAGCAGCCAACAGTCAGTTGAACGCAGGCTCAATCAGTCAAAAAATTCAAAATACGTGGCGTCATGATCTATTAAATCATTTGCAACGTGACCCGAATAGTCATGGGCAACGTATGCGTAGCCAATATGGCATCACAGGCGCGATTGAAGAAGTAGCTTCAGGTTTCAAAACAGTGATGGAGGTTGCTCTACCAGCATATATCGACATTTACGCCAAAACAGCCAATATCCAACAGGCTTCAATTCAAAGCCTATTCAGCCTTATGGCTTATGTACAAGATACCAATATTGTTTGGCGCGGCGGTTTATCGGCCTTATATCTTGTGCAGGATATAGCAAAACAGTTTTTAGTAAGAGGTGGTGTACTACAACAGCACTGGGTAAAAGATGTGTCTAAAATAGAAAATTATTTTGTTCAACATCGTTTAAGTCCAGGTGGTAGTGCGGATTTACTGGGAGTAACTTTGTTCTTGATAAAGGTAGAAAATGAATTTCGCAATCATATTTAGTGGTCAAGGACTTCAGAACTTAGCGCATGTGCATGAGCTCCGAAGCATGGCGAAAGAACTGCAAGTAGTAGATGAATTAGAACTGTATTTGCCGAAGCTATTTTATTCAGATTTAACTGAAGCTGATCTGTATCCGAATGAGTTCGCGCAGCCTTTTATTTTTGCTTTGCAATGGTGTCGTTGGCAAAAGTTAAAACCTGAGATTGGGGACCTTATGAGCTTCTCAGGTTATTCTCTTGGAGAGTTAAGTGCACTCATTTGTGCAACACAGATAGGTTTGGAACAAGGCCTGTATTTAGCCCAGCAGCGTGCCTCGTTGATGTCTTCAGCTGCGCAGGACGCAAGTGGCTTAATAGCTGTCCAGGGAATCAATCTTAATACGCTTGAACCATTATTGACTGAAACGTCAACCTCACTTTCCATTAAACTGAGTGATAGTAGTTTTGTCGTGGGCGGAGCTGATGCCAATTTACAACAGCTGGTTCAGCAACTTGAATTGCGAGGAACACGTTTTGTTAAACGGTTGAATGTTACCATTGCATCGCATACTGTATGGATGGATGCTGCAGTTCAGCCATATCAGCAGGTTTTACAGCAACAAGACTTCGCTCGTTTATGCACGGCCATGATTAGCGGTTCGGGTGGACATAAGTTTTTTAAGACCACAGATGCAGTTAATGCGCTGATTCACCAAATGAATCATGCTATTGACTGGGATGCCTGTTTAACAGTAATACAAGAAAACCAGCCTGATATGGTATTAGAAATTGGGCCAGGCAGTGCCTTGAGTAAAATGCTATTAGAACGCAATCCAAATTGTCTCGTGCGTGCAGTGGATGATTTTAAAAGTTGGTCTGGGTTGCAGGCATGGTTAGACAAACAGTCTAGAATTTAATTTAACCGCGAATCGTGGATAAGAAATTGACTTGAAAGATAAAAGGACTAGAGCCATTAGTTGAGTTACCACACAAAACCTTAAGCCCTAGTGTTTAATAGTGCCGAATTATTTTGTGTAATTAATGATTTTTTTCTTAAATTTCAAACAACTTATTGAAAATTTCTAAAGCAAATCCGTCGCTATTTAAGAATCCGATGGGTGTAACTGAGTCTCTCAGAAATCATCTTTATTGCAATTTAGTATAAATGTTCTAACTTTATTAATTTCTTAGATTAGCATTTGAAGTGCAACACCATGTTGTTGCCATAATACCTGACTCGGACTTTTAAAGCCGAGTCTTTTTCTTGGACGAT
>NZ_JAMXYB010000049.1:0-12139 GCF_024129495.1 Acinetobacter sp. S4400-12
ATAAAGTGCCCCAAATAGAAGAATTACTACCTCACCGCTGGAAACCTGAACCCCGTTAAAACTTGGCGATGGCGTTCAGCGGATGCTTACTGTCTTACAGAGACGATGAAAGTAGCAATTTAACAGAAGCTAAATTGATTGCTAAAACTCTAATCAACATCAATCTACAAATGAAACAACAAGGTTATCACAGTAAAAATAAGCAAAAAGTTGGTGTGGTGTCTTTTTACCAATCGCAGTGCCGAACTATTCGAGATGAAATTCGTAAAGCCAATGGTGGCAAATTAGATTTTGATGCCATTCATGTCGAAATTAACACGGTCATCCGTTACCAAGGTAAAGAAAAACCTATCATTTTAATAAGTCTAGTGCGTAATGATGGTAAGCCAAAAGAATACAGACGCTCATCTCGTGCCAATATCGCCCGTTTTGAATTTATTAATGTCGCAATGTCACGTGCACAAAACTTATTAATGGTATTTGGTGCACGTAATATGTTGGAGTTACGTGATGTGAATTTACCGAATATGGATAAACCTGGCACGAGCAAACGTAAAATTTATCAGGACATCTTTAATCGTTTGGATCGTGAAGGACAGGTCTGTACAGCAAGGGAATTTCTACAGGCTTGTGAAATTTCAAAACCACAGGTGGCTTAAGTCATACTTTTATTTAGACGTTATGACTATTTGAACTAAATTTTATAGAGAATAATTATGTTGAAATTGCTTAAAAGTTTTGAAGTGAGCCTACCTGTGTATCAGATGGAATCGCGTGTAAATTATCAAGCGATACGCCAACCGAGTGTTTTTGAAGGGTTACTCTTAAACTTAGCGGTGAAATACAAAACCATGCTTGGGCAATATAGTTTAAGCCAAGTATGTGAAAAATTTAAAATTGAAGCATTTTTAGTGCAAAAAGCACTTTACAGTTTGATTGATAATGAAATGCTAGAACGTTGTGATACTGATTTAACAGCCATACATGTTAAAGATCTGACAGTGACGACACTAGGAAAAGATTTATATCACAAAAATGAAATGCCAAGTGAGAATAAAAATGCTGAATTAAAAAGCATATTTCATCCATTAATAAACCAGTTTATTAGTGATAAAGACTATAAATTAAAACCGTATGATACCCAAGCACCTTACGTAATGCCTCAAACGCTTTTTGAAGCAAATATATCGCATATTGATCAAATGATCCGTGACATGCTTAACCAGGCAAGTGAGAAACAGTTTGAATGGAAAAAGCCGAATACTAATATCAGTAACGTTAATAGTTTAGTGGCTAAGACAGTAGCACATCGCTTACCAATACGTATTGCGCTTACTATGCAAGGTCATCTTGGATTTGATGCTAAAGGAAATTCGGAAGTACAGCAAATATTTAGTGTGTGGCTTGAGCAAACTAAGCATGAAGTGCTGTGGGAGCATCTTTTAGCCCCAACGTTCCAACAGATAGACAATGATTTACCCACTTTTGAATGGTCATCAGTATTAGATGTGACGCTGGCAGAAAATACTTTACTCGATGAGAATGCATTGATTCAGGTTTATGCTGAAAAAAGCTCAAACCAAGTCAGTAATAAACCAGAAATCGTTTTGTCGGAAAAAGCAAAATTAGCCAAATTACAAGGTAAAACCCTAACTTTGCCATTCACTACGGCTTTACCACAAGGCTTTCAGGCATTGTACCTATATAAAGATCAAACAGCGACAATCGTATTAAAAGGTAATACCCATATCTTTTATGCCAAACAACCACGTTTGGTGGCTTTGAAAATTAAACTTCGTGATGAGCAAGTGTGGTCAACAATTAAAAATGAAGTGATGCATTGGAATACTACTAACACTTTAGACGTCTTAGCATTTTCACGTTACTTTTTATCAGAACATGAAGTGATTCAACAGGCACCAAATTTAACGATGAAAGAAGCCATGAATTTGCATGAAGCTATGAAAAAATTGAATAATACCGGTTTACGTGCTAGCACGTGGTTAGACAAAATTCAACAGATTGCAAATTTTACTGAATTAAAAGATTTTCGTAGTACTTTTGCACATTTAGAACTTGCACCACAATGGGTAGAACCTCTCTTTTTTGCAAAATTACTTGATGATGCTTTTGACAAAGGTCAAAAAGCTGGAACAACACTCGATCGAGACTTTGCTGATCTTATACAGATACAAAAATCTTTAAAAAGTCAGATTAATCCTGATGTGCTCAATCCAAATCAGCAGATTAATTCCAGCTCTTTAAATAAGGTAAATATAAAGGCCCTAGCTTTAATCGACGATTGGCTAGATTGTTATGAGAAACTACAACTAAAGCATACTGAAATTTTGAATCTTTGCGAAAAACTACAAAAGCAACAAAAACATTTAGTGGTATTAAAACAAGGAATTGCACAAAGCTTTGCACCTTTACGCACAGATGCTAAACCTATTGCTGTATTAGATACTAGCTATTTGATGCGTCATAGTGATGCTCTGAATAATTTAGAACGTGATTATTTTGTGGTGATTCCGCAAGTTGTCTTACATGAACTAGACGGCCTTAAAAAGGGACAAGATGGGGATAACTTTAGCGAGCAAGCACAGCAAGCGAGACGTGCGATCCGTGCTATTGAGCATTTAACATCAGAACATATTGAACCGACTCACGATGAGTTTGTAACTATCATTGCAAAAAGCAAAACAGCACAAGAAATGACTGCGGATGAACAAATCCTTTCAGTGGCTTTATTTTACCGATTTAACAGTACTGAACTTTTTAGTTTAGATAAAAACATGGGGAATTTGGCAAAAGCAGTCAATATTCGCACTACATCCGAATATCAGCCTAAATTAATTAAATAATATCAATAATTTATATCATTAAAGATTTTAAACAGGATTTTAATATGAGTGCAATTCATGAACGACGCTACCGCCTACAACGTGAGCGTGAAATTGCTCAGGCACGAGTACGTGAAACAACTACACAATATCTTGAGCGTTATCAAAACACGTTAAATCAGTTAGATGAACAAGGTTTAACTACCTATGTAGAAGTTGAAGTTACGCAAATAAAAAAACAACTTACTCACATGCGTAATTTATTGACAGCCGATGCTTTTGCTGCACGTGAGCTTAGTCTAAGCATCGGACAACGTATCTACGGCTTAAGGGCTCTTGCACGTGACAATCAACAGATTGAAATTGAAAACCAACGCCTTGAAGCCTTAGAAAAACAACGTCAATTGGCAGAAAAACGTCGACAAGAAAATGCTGAATTAGAACAAGCATGGCAACGCAATTGGCAAAAATGGAGTGATAAACTTGCTCGTAATTTGGCTTTAAATGAGTTAAGTACCTTACGCCAAAAGATTTTTGCTAATGGAAGTCATTATAGTATTGAACAAATCAATCAAGAGATGGATAGAATTCAACAACATTATGAACAACTAGCAAAACAGCAAAGAGAAAGCCAACAGCAAAAAATTGAACAGCTAGCAACACAAACCTTATTACAGCAACTTGCTGATGATGTTAAAGAAGGACAACTACCTCTTGCTGAGACCCAACAGTTGCAAACAGATTTAGTAAAGCTTATGGATGATCCTGCTGTCAGTTTTGATCAAGTAAAAAGCATGGCGCAAAAAACAGATCAAGCCTTAGAAGATGAAAGTATTCGCCGTGAAATGGTAAAAGCAGTTTATCAGTCCTTACAAAATGCAGGATTTAGCGTATTAAAACCAAAGCGAGTGAAAGAAAAGGATCAGGACATTGTGATTATCCAAGCACAACGCCCATCTGGCAATCAAGCAAAATTTAAAATTGAGTTAGATGGTAAAGTCCGTTACGAGTTTGATAATTATCGTGGTCAAACTTGTAAAGAAGATATGCAAAAAGTCTTGCCACGACTATCGGAAGTTTATGGCGTAGAACTCAGTGATGAACGTGTGATTTGGTCAAACCCTGATGATGAAAGTGCAGAAATGAAACCTTTAGCACCTCATCAACAGCAACGTGGTTAAGATCAATCACACTTTAGACAGATAAATTTATCATCACTTATGCAAACAACAGGATAAAAATGAATACACAACATATTCAAACATGGTTAGAAAATTTTGAGCGTCAAAGCATGTTACGCCGTGCATTGGTGGTATCGGGTAATATTATTGATCTCGCCTTCGCTAAAAATGGGCAATTACAGCCGATTAATCAAATCATTAGTGATAGCCTAAAAGCAAAAGGCTTTCAGCATGTGGTGTTTTATTCACGTGTGGGTGGGATTTCAGGTGTAACAACACAACAATGGAATGATTTACAGGCGACAGGTTTTCAGTCGTCAGTATTTGATGAGGCTGATGATTATGACATGGGTGAAGCAGATAATTCTTCAACTCAGGTAAGCAATAGCACTGTAGGTCAAACAGAACTCACACCGAAAGACTTTTTTGCAGTTGTGCAAAAGGTGATGTTTGAATCTCAGCAACGTGTCGCTTTTGTGGTGGATTGGTCCAACTATATGTTTGGTCAAATTAACAGTTTAAGTGATGCCGAGCGTGCATGGTTACAACAAATTTCTAAAAGTATCCGTGATGCTCAAGTCAATTTAAGTGCAAATGAAATTGATAAACCGCAAAGTTTATTAGTATTTTTATGCTCAGGATTAAGTAACCTACCACCAAGCTTATATTTAAATAATCCATTATTTGCGGAAATTAATATTGACTTACCTAATTTACATGAACGTGAACGTGCGATTTCAGCATTAAAAATGGCGTTTCAAGTACAAGAAGATCTATTGCCACAATCACAAGCCATGACTGATTTTGTTACGCTGACCGATGGTTTTACCGTTCGAGATATCTATCATTTGGCACGTTTATCACGTCAGCAACAAGAAACATTAAACTTACAAAACTTAGTGTCTTTATATCGTTTTGGCAAGCGTCAATCTCCCTGGGAGCTGTTAAATCATAGCAAGTTAAAAGGCACAAAAGAGACTCTTAAACTGCGGGTGAAAGGTCAGGATCAAGCCATTGAGGCAGTCAATAAAATTCTAATCCGAGCTTATACAGGCTTATCAGGTTTACAGCATTCAGCCAAAGCTCGAACTCCTAAAGGTGCTTTGTTCTTTGTGGGACCAACAGGGGTGGGTAAAACCGAATTAGCAAAGTCTTTAGCACAATTTTTATTTGGTGATGAAGATGCCTGCATCCGTTTTGATATGTCCGAATTTAACCATGAGCATGCTGATCAACGTTTAGTGGGTGCACCTCCTGGTTATGTCGGTTATGAACAAGGTGGACAACTCACCAACGCTGTGAAAAATCGTCCATTTTCTTTATTGTTATTTGATGAAATTGAAAAGGCGCACCCGCGTATTTTGGATAAATTTTTACAAATTTTGGAAGATGGCCGTTTAACTGATGGTAAAGGTGAAACCATTTCTTTTGCGGATACTTTTATTGTGTTTACCTCAAATATTGGCGCAAGCGAAATTGAACCAAGTACTCCTGAACAAGTCTCAGCACAATTTCAATCTGCGGTACAACATCATTTTAAAACTGAGTTAAAACGCCCTGAACTATTGGGGCGTATTGGTGAAGCCAATATTATTCCGTTTAATTTTATGGACAATGATGAAATTTTAAAAAATATCGCGCGTTCCAAATTACACCCCCTTGAACAGCGTTTAAAAGACAAATGGCAAATTCAGTCATTTCGTTTTGAAGATGAAGATAAAGCCTTGCAAACCTTGATCAATCAAGTCAATAAACAACATGGCGGGCGTGGTGTCCTCAATGTTCTGACCAAGCATTTATTTGATCCATTGGCAGATTTCTTATTTGCCGAAGTACAATATCCTGAACAATTGAAAAACCGGAGTATTGAGGTAATTCAGGCGGGTAAGGTTTTTGATTTTAATATTGTGTAAGAAAAGCAATAAATAAGGATCAGCATATGGCATGGTTGAATATAGCAAAAATGATTGATGTTACCCAAGCAGAAGGACCTGGTCTACGTACTGCCATTTGGGTACAGGGTTGTTTAAAACGTTGTGTTGGGTGTTGTAATGGGAAATTTTTAAAAATTCAACCAGCTGATGTGTGTGATTCACATATGATTATTGAACAGATTGCCCAAAATCGACAACAGTATGGCATTGAGGGGGTGACTTTACTGGGAGGAGAACCATTTTTGCAGGCAGAAGGTTTGGCTGATGTGGCTCAAGCATGCCGAAAAATGGGTTTATCAGTAATGGTGTTTAGTGGTTATCAGCTGGAAGAATTGGATGATGATCGCTTTAAAGGGGCATCACAATTGCTTAATGCCACAGATGTTTTGGTGGATGGAGAATATCAACATGCTTTGACTGAAAACGTGCGTAATTGGGTTGGATCTACGAATCAACGTTTTCATTATTTTACTAATTTTTATGACCCAAGCATTGAAACACGAGTGTTAACGGTAACCAATGAATGGCGTATCAATACACATGGGCAAATTTTGGGTAATGGTTTGCCTTTTATCTTAAAAGCTAATAACTGAAAGAGCGGATTAATTTTTCTATGAGAGTGATGGCTGTCCGGTTCCAAAAACGATTAATTTTTTGTGTGCGGATGAAATAGCAAAAGGAGGGTAAGCGTCCGTTGAACCCCATAGCTATATTTTAATTCGATTCAGGTTTCCAGCGGTGTGGCAGTAATTCTTCTATTTGTCGACAACCTTTTCAGCACATCACTTAAATAGGCGTACAGATCTAACCCATTCAGGACTTTATTCTTGATAAAAATCATCTAATACCACAGAGAATCTATAAATAATAATGCGTAAGTCTTATTAAAAGACTACGATATTAATTTTTATTTATATCGATTGTATCATACTCAAAAATTCCGACTCTAAATCGACGATTTGCATCAATTTGACCTTCATCTTTTTGGCAAAGCTCTATTGCTTCGGCCAATAAACTTTTGGAAAATTTCCCCCATAATTCAACAACCCTTTCTTTCAAATAGTTAATAGACTCTTCAGTCAATTCATTTGCAAAAATCGCTTGTTCTAAAAAATAGTTTTGATTTTCAGTCAAATTATGAACGCCAGCAGCGATATGATCAGATAAATTTTCAGCCAGAATCTGTTTTGCTTGATGAGCTTCAGGAGCAGGTGTAAAACTTTCTTGATGTAAAATTACTTTTCCCCCTGCTTCTGTTACTAGTCCAATCCTCTGTAACTCTAATAAAATAGATCGGGGATGTTTGTCTCTAGAAACTTGTTTGACTAACCCTTCAAAACTATTTTCATTACCAGTAAGGGGTAATATATACGGCAAATCTTGGTGCACCCATAATGCAACGACTCGAGCAGGCACGCTGATTGGCATAGTATTTCTATAAGTCAGAGGGATTATAGTATGTTTACCTCCATTCTCTTGCTTAATTTGACTAACATCCCGTCTATTTAAACCTGAAAGTAAACTAATCGAAGAGTCAGTTTTTTTTTGACCTAGATGTTCTAATTCTTTAATAGCCTCATTATAGAAGAGGGGACGAATCGCATTAGAAAACTCACTATAGCCAATTCCTGATTTGACTAACCAATGAGTAAGTTCTCCCATAACTTTTAGTGTATATTCTAATGTAGATTTAGATTCTGATGAGAGGACTTTATTTTTATCAACTAAATAAGCATCTACATCAGATTCATTCAAATTAAATTTACTTTCCATTGTGCCTTTATAGCCCATTTCCATTGTGCCTTTATAGCCCATCTAAAAAGTTTTTATATTATATTTTAAAAAACTTTACATCACATTTCTTCAATTTTTAATGAAATTTCCCTAGCCTCGCAAGTTTGAGAGTTTGGTCGATCTACAACGCGATTTATGCTGAAAAAAGTTCTATAATTGATAGTCCATGTTTGATCTTTAAAAGGCAAATTATATTTAAGATCAAATATTTTTTCTTCATACGGTTTATAAATTTGTAAACTCTGATTCTGAGTACAAGATACTTCAATATTTTCATTGAACGGAATCAGGTTTTGATCTTGTAAAGTAAAGCCGGATTTACAGTCATGATTATATTGGTAAACAGTTTCTGAGCTTAAATTCTTAATATGTGCTTGTAAATGTAAATTATGTAAATCATTCGGCTCTATATAACTTAGATCAGTTCCGTAACCATCAGGAAGTATTTCGTTAGTTGTTTTGTTTACAAGATGAAGTGAAATTTCTAAAGGGGCACAATAATGCATATTATTTACAGGAGTCCATACAACGAACCTGTCTTGCATTTCATTTTCATCCCCAGTTGATGGCAAAGGGGAAGTTGGATCTGATAGTAATGGGGGAGTCGAACCAGTTCCAGTATTCTGTCCAGAGCCAGAACCTCCAACAGTTACTCCAACTCTATAATTTTCTTCACCACAACCAGTAACAAAAACAACAGAAATTACGGTAATTTGTTTTAATACTTTGTCAAACATATTAAAAATAAAGAATGATTGCATTTTTTGATTATACTATAAAATAGACCTCTTGCATAAATCAAAAAATGACCAACTTGGTGGTCGTTTTTTCGTACCGATCAATAAGCCGTATTCGGTTATCGTTGTTGCATGAACTACTCAAAAGTAAAAAAACTGCTAAGCCAGCAGTTTAAAAGATTTGTCGGAATACAACCCTCAACTTTTGCAGAAATGCTTGAAGTATTGAGATCCGCTCAAAGTGATAGCCGACGAGGAAGACCCTCAATACTTTTGCTTGAAGATCAGCTGTTGATGACTTTAAGCTATTGGCGCGAATATCGCACACTTTTCCATGTTGCGATGACCTATGGTATCCATGAATCAAGGGCTTCACGCATTATTCAAAAGATTGAAAACCTTTTAATTAAATCCGATAAATTTCATTTACCTAAAAAGTTACCAAAAGGTGAAGGTGTAGATTGGGAAGTTATCGTGATTGATGCCACTGAAATGACGATAGAACGTCCCAAAAAAACAGAAAAATTACTATAGCGGCAAGAAAAAACGTCATACGATCAAAGCCTAGCTGACGATTCACTATAAAACTAGCCAGATTATATCAACAGCCATTGCACAAGGTAATGTACATAATTTTCAGTTATTTAGAAAACGCCGTAAAAAACAAGATGCCGTCTTGGTAACCAATCAGGTTTTGAGATTATTAGACCAATAAATAATCTTTTTGATAGGCAGTCTGATGTTTTAAAACGCCATAACACAGACGTATAAGCTTGCGCATTGCAACACCTAAAGCACACCTTTAATTTTTATCCTGACTTAATAATTATTGATATAAAGCTTCAATGTGTGGATTCTATTGAATCGCTGTTAAGGTTTACATATACAATACTGAGCGTATTTTACTGTCATCTGCTTTTGATAAGTGACTTTTGCTTGTTGGCCGAACTGCCAGACAGCTGATTTACTGGAACCAAATCTACATATGCAGCAGCTTAACTTGCTTTTTTAAACTTGTACGAATGAAATAACCCCAACAATAATAATTCTGATTGTTCACCATTGAAGAAATAGTTTGTAGTAATTTCAAATCCTATTTCAATGTGGATTTTTGGTCTATATGGTTATTTATTAGCTTATATGAGTGGACTGCGCCTTTTAAGTAGATTCTTTTCCCGTAATAAACTACCTAGGTAAACATCACGTCTACCTATTAAAGCTTTTAATAAGCTGAAATTTTTAGGTTAAGGTTGCTGTAAAGAAGCGTTCTTTATACCACGTGCTCTGTATGATTTTTGTAAAGCTCATCAAAATAGAAATTTGATGAGCTTTTTTTATGGCGACCAATATTGATCAAGTGAATAGGTAGAAAGTTTTGGAATTTAGTTGCATCTTGTTGACATATTTGATTTTTAATCTTGGTTTAATTAGGACTATCTAGTTAAGTATTTCTAATAAAACTATAAAGTGATGCAGTTCACATAAAAATAAATGTTCAAAATGCACATTTAATCTGATATAAAGATGACGAAATGTATGCTGTGTCACAATAACAATCTTTCAATTCAATGGATTCATAGAAAGAAATTTGTGCAGCAAATGTACTTGAAATTGTTCCTTAAATCATTCTAAGTCCAGAAGGGGGGGGTATGTTGAGATTGTCACTTTTAGCTGTTGTAGCTTCATTGGGGATGGCGGCTTGCACATCTAGCTCATATACGAAGCCATCAGATTTACGTTTTCAGAAAAAAACGCAAGAAACTAATCAGCTTATTATATTAAAACGAGACGAGAAGCTGTGTGAGGGTGATGTAGCAGAACAGCAAAATTGCCCAATTGAATTTTATATCGATAGTGTTAAAGCTGGAAATTTTTATATAAATAATTCGGCTCAATATGCATTGAAATCAGAAACATATAATTTCAAAGTAAAAAACTGTACTGAAGAATCATGCCAAAGTTGTGATGTTGACTTAAACGTAGGAAAGCTAACAAGCAATGAATTTGTACTCTCTGTCAATACAGACGGTAAACCTTTTATTTCCAATAATGGTCAGCCTTTAAGTTGTGAGGTGAAGCATCAGGTTGCTGCTCAGGAACAGACAATACGAGTGGATTTAGCTGCGGACACTTTATTTAAATTTGACGGTTCTTCCTTGAATGATTTACTGCCAAAGGGCCGTCAAGAGATCTTGAATGTTGCTTCGCAAATTCATAACAACTTCGTTTCTGTAAGCCACATCAATTTAGTTGGTCACACAGATCGTTTAGGAAGTGATAGCTATAACAATCAATTGGGGCAAAACCGTGCAGACACAGTACGCAACCTGTTGGTTCAAAATGGTGTGGCAGGGAATGTGATTTCAACTGCAAGCGCAGGTAAAGGCCAACCTGTGACGAATGGTTGTTTTGATGTAAAACAGCGTGAAGCATTACATGCATGTCTACAGCCTGACCGCCGTGTAACTGTCGAAATTACAGGCATTACTAAATAGTTAAAGTTTTTGAAGATAAAAGAATATAGTTTTTGGGTAAAAATATGACTAATTTTATTGTAATTGACAAAGACTCATTAAATAAGTCTACAGTAAATGCGACACAGATTACATTAACCGAAGCTTCTATTGTTCATACTAAAATGAGCCGTGATGACGTCGATGAATTTATCCGTGATGGCAATAACTTAGTGCTTAAGTTAAAAAATGGTGAAGTTGTTGTCATTGAGAATTTTTTTATAACATATGACGATGTCGCTTCAGATTTGGTTTTTGAAGAAGATGGGTGTGTTCTATATTGGTTTGATGGTGTATCGGGTTTTAAAGGCATTCCAGGATTAGAAGCATTATTGCCTGCTGTTGAAGGCAGTAAACTTGTTGGATTGTTACCTTGGTTGGTCGGCGCTGCTGTAGTTGGTGGTGCTGCGGCGATTATTGACCACAATGACAAGGATAAGACAGAATCGATCCCGAATGGCACTAATACGCTTAAAGTAAATACAGATGGTACAGTTACAGGTAAAACAGAGAATATCCCTGAAGGTACTGACGTTAAAATTACTATTAGCGGCAAAGATAAAGATGGGAATAATATTGAATATCAAGATATTGTTAAAGTTGATAAGGATGGCAATTACGTAACGGATGTGCCACCAAATTTTGCAGATGGTGACTTAGTTGTTGAGTCTGAAGTTATTGATCGCAATGGCAATACGGTCCCTGCGGAAGACAAATTAGGCACAGGCAAAACGGATGATCCAGCAACTCCAGGCGATGAAAGTGCTGGTTTAGACCGTGATCCAGGCTCAATTGACTTAACGATTGGCAAAGACGGTTCACTGACAGGTGCAACAGAAGACGTCGCGCCAGGTACAGAAGTTGTTATCACCATTCAAGGTGTAGACAAAGACGGCAATGTTGTGACAGAAAAAGTTACAACCACAGTGAAGCCGGATGGCAGCTACGAGGCGAAACTTCCAGCAGGCACGACGATTGTTGATGGTTCACCATTAGTTGGTGAAGCTGTGAGTACGGACCGTAATGGCAATGAAGTTAAAGGTCCAGATGAGCTTGCAGGCGCGCCAGGCGTCACAGTTCCGCCAGAGCTTGAAGTGACTCTTCCGCCAGCAACAGGCGGCGGCTTAGACCTTGAAC
>NZ_JAMXYB010000050.1:0-11814 GCF_024129495.1 Acinetobacter sp. S4400-12
TGACTTTGGTCGGTCGGAAGCAAAATGCTAGCTCATCTTGCTTCCTTCCAATAATTTAATCTCTGTTGCACTTCATTTGAGAATCCAAGTTTTAATCATGGTTAGAGAATGTCTAGACACAATGATTGCCCAACCAAAATTATATTTTGCCAAGAGCCTAGTAGGAAAATAAACCTTTTTCTAAAGGAAATTCAATCCCAATTGAGGCACCGCCATCATTGCCATGGAGGTCTGAATCACTGATCCAGCCATTTAATTTCAGGGGAATATCGGGGCGTAAATAATGGGTCCAGCTCACATCAACAGCTTTTAATTCATCCTGCGCTGGAAAAGCTAAATTGGTAGTTCGGTTAGATTCATTCAACTTGGCAAACAGCACCCGAGCATTAACCCGGTTGAGGCGATCGAAACGAATATCGCCGCCTACTGAAATCATTTGACCATCCCCACCCATGGCATGTGCCAAGGGATAACCATGCTGATAAAACCCATCTTTATATACACTGTGATTATAGGAAATACCTCGGGCTTTGCCATTGGTACGGGTATCCGCCCATTCGGTATATAGCTGGAAGGGCATATTCTTATAGCTAGAAGAATAATCGACCCCAGCCAAATACATTTTTTTTGCTGGTAAGCCACCGGCTTCATCTTCACCAATATATTGTGCATACATCCCGATTGGAACATGCACCAGCGGTTGTAGATTTAAGCGCGCATCAAAACCGGCAATTTGATTGGATGGATCAGGTTCACCTGTGCCGCCATTGTCTTTATTACCGACAAAAGCATCCCAAAGTGAGCTCAGGCTTTCAGGTCGTCCTTCACCTCCCCACTGAATAGCACGCGATGCACCCAGCTCTAAATAGGGTAAAGGTTGTGCGGTGACACGTAAGCCAATTAATTTAGCATCAGGTACAGCATCGTAGTCATTTAGTTGTCCGGCAAAGGCTTGATATTGCCAAGGCCCAATCCAGGACAGCCATTGGTTGGCAAAAGCATTCTGCTCGGCACGCTGCATGGTCACACCATATACCGGACGACTGGCATCACCCCGAATTAAGCTGCCATCATGACCGGGTCCCCAGTAGGTCGGAATTTGTCCAGCAATCAGCCATTGATTCCATAATTTACCTGCAATATAAGACCCTTCAACATTCACATCTTGATCATGATCAATCTGCGGATCTTTTTCTGCATTCACGCGAAGTCTGGCATCCCAATTCTGATTGCCTGCATTTAATTCTAAACCCGCTTGGTATTGAGCTTTTTGCTGGTCGCCAAAGGCTTGAGGAAGATGTTTTTGATCTGTCTCTGCAAACAGGGATGCTTTGAGTAACTGGTTACTGGCATTCAAATGAGCCATAACAGAATCAATGACTTTTTGCTGATTATTATTGCTGATTTGTGCCTGAGAAAGCGCGCGTTGAATTTCATCACCACTCATTGGCCAGGTTGACGTGCTGATTTGAATCACACCTTGCTGATTTAACCAGTTTAAATCGGTGCGCAGGTCTTGGTCATTTAAAACGATGCCTTGGGCAAAGGTCAGTGAGGAGCTTAATGCCAAGCTGGCAAGCAGTGTTTTTGATTTAAACATTCTTGTATATTCTCAGGAGTTTTAAACTGTAACCACGATAGGGTTTTTAGTTGATTTTTTCAACAATGATCATTTGGAATAAATGTAATAGAGGATGATTTCACACCTTGCTTCAAGCAGGATGTGAAATCTAAGTTTAGACTGAATTAGTCCTGGTCTTTATTTGCGGTATAAGCATAGGCATAGTTATAACCATAACTATAACCACCATTGGCTTTTTGTACATCATTCAGAATGACACCATTGACTTTGACATTGGCCTGTTCAAAGCGATTCACCGTGATCTCCAGTTCTTTGATTTGTGTTTTGGCATGACGGGCAACCAATAAATTTACACCCGCATATTGCGCAATAATAATCCCGTCAGTCACTGCAAGCACAGGTGGGGTATCAATCAGGATATGATCAAAACTGGCCGAGGCCTGATCCAGAAAAGCTTTAAAATGTGCTGTACTTAAGAGTTCAGACGGATTGACTGGACTTTTACCACGTGTCACAAAGAACAGGTTTTCCACGCTTGCACTTTGAACGACATCGTCGTAGTTATTTTGATGATTCAACAATTCAGCTAGACCTGGTTGTACCTCGGCATTAAAGTACTTATGTAAATAGCCACGACGCATATCACCATCTATCACTAATACCCGTTTCCCCCCTTGTGCCAGAATCGTGGCCAGGTTCACGGCAATAAAGGACTTACCGATTTCAGGCGCAGGGCCACTCAGGGCAATAATATTATTCTCGGCACTGCTGAGGGCAAAGTGAATCGCAGTACGCATACTACGCAGGCTTTCAATGGCAATATCACCGCTATCCTTCACCGCAAGAATTGGAATATGCTTTTTCTTCTTCAGAAGTTTGATACGACTCTCTTGAATCAGTGAACGAGGAACAGTGGCATAAACAGGCAGATCCAGTTCGTTTTCAATTTGTGCTGCATCTTTGATCCCTGAACGCATCATATTGCGCAGCAGAGCAAGCAGTGTTCCGAGAAAACCGCCCAGGAAAATTGATAAAATCAGGATCTGAAGCTTTTTCGGTTTAATGGGTTCAATGGGCGCCACTGCAGTATCGACAATCCGTACATTCCCAATTTCACCAGCTTTGGCGATATTCAGCTGTTGATAGGAATTGAGCAGCGAGGTATATAACTGCTGTTTGACTTCTACTTCACGGTAAAGCTGTAAATAACGACGCTGCAAGTCCGGGAGTTGCTTTAAGGTGCTGCTGAGTTGTTCAATCTTTTTATTGATTGCGCCTAACTGGGCATTCATTTGCTGCATGACCGGATGTTCTGCCGTATAACGTGCAGACGCTTCAGCGACTTTCTGTTCAAGTTCCGCTTTTTGAGTTTCTAACGCAATGCTTTGAGTTAAATATAATTCAGATTCTTTGGTTACATCGACGGTATTATATTGCTGACGGAACTGGTTGAATTCACGTTCTGCAACATCCAGTTCTTGACGTAACTCGGGAAGCTGCTCATCCAGAAATTTTAAGGTTTGAGCTGATTCAGCAGAGCGGCGTTCGATATTCTGCTGGCTATAAGCCGATAAAATAGTATTCAGGACTTGGGTAATATGCTGTTTGTCTTGACCCTGATAGCTCAGTCCCAGTACACCGGTCATTTTACCTTTTTCGGCCACCGAATAATTATTCAACAGCGTTCGTACCGCAGCAGGCAAGCTCTGCTTTTGGATATAATAACTCGCTGCTGGATGATCCTGACTATAAATTGCTACTTTCCATAGGCCATAGGCCGACTGGGACTGGCTGAGCTGGTTCAGTGGAGCTGAAAAAACAGTCTCGTCTGTATCTGGATCAGTCAGGCTATATTGGTTATTTTCGAACTTTAACAGCAGGTTTTTGTCCCTAAAGTAGGCAGGGACCTGAAACTGGCGTACATCAAAGCTTTGCTGATTGTCCTTGAAAAGAACAGATTTTTTGGAATATTCAACATCATATTCATGTTTTTTTAGTAAGCGATTCCAGGTGTTATCTTCTGCACTTGCAATCACCACGTCTAAATTGAGGTCGTTGATTACTGAACCTAAAACCAGACGGGATTTTAGAATTTCAATTTCTGCCTGAGCGGGGGACTTCTGCTCAATCATAGTAGATAAATCACCCAGTAGTGCAGCAGAAGCGCCTTTACTGTCTTCCACCTGTACCAGCGCATCTACCGCATAGGTGTTGGGGGTAATTCTTAAATAGAAGAGTGCTGCAATCAAGCTCAGCAGTACACAGAGGGCGATCAGTTTCCATTGAGCAATTAAAGAGAAAAATAACTCTTTTAAATCAATAGTATCTTCAGTATTGGTATTTTGGCTCATAATTGTCATTCAAAAAAATTAAATATGTTTTTTCCAGTCAGCAACGCATTGCTGGATTTGCTGACAGGTGCTGTCAAAAAATGCCTGATCATGTTGATAAGGATCGGCGATATCTTTTGACTGCCAATGTCCCAAACGGAAAGTTTTGCCTTTGGCAGAAGGCCAGGTTTTTTCAATATGCTGTTGCTGGTTTTTGCTCATGACCAAAATCAGATCCGCCTGTTTGACCATCTCGCTATTCAGCTTTCGGGCAACATGACTCTGCATATCAATGTCAAAACCCTGCATGCAGTGTTGAGCCTTTGCATCAGCCGGATAGCCGACCATGCCTGAGATTCCTGCTGAATGAATAGTCAATTCAGGAAATTCCTGTTTTAAAAAAAACTCCGCCATAGGACTACGGCAAATATTACCAATACACACGACGAGAATATTACGAAACTGCATTATTGCCCCAGACGATCAAGATTATACAACGCATTTGAGAATGGAATAATCTGGTTCACGACACGTTGCCAGCGTGCCAAACCTGATGCATCGACATAGACAATATCATTGCTGCGCATTTTAAACTGGTTGGCCAGACCAAAGTCACCAATACTGCTCAAATCTAGATGATAGATTTCGGTCATGGCATGGTCTGAGGCACTACGCACCACATAAATTTTGCTGCGACTTGCAGAAAGTGGATTTAAGCCCAGGCTTTCCCCAATCACATCACTTAGGCTCATGCCCTGATCCCGCATTGGGAGAGACTGATTTTTACCAGATTCACCCATGACATAGACTTTCTGGTTTTCACGGCTGTTCACATACAGGGTGTCATTGGGTTGAATCAGCAGATTGTGCAGAGACAGACCTGCTTTTTCCAGTTCCACTGTATTCAAGTTATAGGTACGCCCTTGACGTACCAGGCTGATTGAGGCGTTATCGCCTTGCTGGGCATTTACCCCACCTGCCATACCCAGTGCAGTATAGACACTGACCGGCTGATCACTGAGATAGAATTGACCGCCCTGCATCACATTGCCTTGTACTGAAAAACGCTGACCTTGATAAGACAAGACCCGTACAATGACATCGGGGGTTTTTAAATAGCGTGCAAGCTGGCTGCGCAGTTCTGAATTCACCTGAGCAAGTGACTTGCCAGCAGCCTTGTAGCGACCAATAATCGGAAACTGGATATAACCCTGTGAGTCAATCTGATAACCATTCGACTCGACTGCTTTTTCATTGCTGATGGTATTGGTAGGAGGGGTAATTTCAGGATAGGCCCATAAATAAATAGAAAGAATATCGCCAGCGCTTAAACGGTAGTTTTTATGCGGTGTACTAAATAAGGCGGTCAAATGGGCTGGACTGGCTTGTGCGGGCTGAAGCGCAAATAAATTATCTTGGGTCAGTCGAATGACATTCACTCGAGTGCCGGCCTCGGTCTGATAGATACCTTCACTCGGCAGGTCAGAAGTTTGTAAGCCAGAGGTGACCGCACAGCCAGTGGTGGCAATGCCACATGCCAATAAAATAGCCAGTTGAAAGTGTTGCACACGAAATTCCATTATTAAATTTTTTAAAAAGTTTTAAATAAATTGCGGCTATTTTACCGAACTTGTCAAATAGGTATATAGCATTTTGTAATCAATTTTCCTGTTTGATCAAACCCTTCGGGTGAGCATAATAATGAGAAAAGTGAGTATGGCGCTAAGTGAAATTGAATTATGTGAATTTTCACAAAAATCCTACATCATAATTGGCTTTTCAACAGGGTGGATATAAAACGTCATAGAAATTCCTTGATTTTCTGCTAGTATTCCTGCCGAAAGATTTAATCTTCATAAGTACAGTACATTAATAAGGCGTTGAAATGCTATCTATTGCAGATTTAAAAATTGCGGTGATTGGTCTAGGTTATGTGGGCTTGCCACTTGCAGTTGAATTTGGGAAAAAAGTACCTGTGGTCGGTTTTGATATCTACCAAAAACGAATTGATGAACTTAAAAGTGGCCAAGACCATACCCTCGAAGTTTCCCCAGAAGAACTCAAACAGGCAAATCAGCTCAGTTATTCAGCAAATTTAGAAGATTTAAAAAGCTGTAACTTTTTTATTGTAACTGTGCCTACCCCTATTGATGAATTTAAACAGCCAGATTTAACGCCACTTGTTAAGGCTTCGACCAGCATTGGTCAGGTGCTTAAAAAAGGCGATGTGGTGGTTTATGAGTCTACTGTCTATCCGGGTGCAACTGAAGAGACCTGTATTCCGGTTCTGGAACAGGTATCAGGCCTGAAGTTCAATCAGGACTTTTTTGCCGGTTATAGTCCGGAGCGAATTAACCCGGGCGATAAATTGCACCGAGTGACCAATATTCTGAAAATCACCTCAGGTTCTACCCCTGAAGTCGCTGAATTTGTTGATCAGGTGTATAACCTTGTGATTGAGGCAGGTACACATAAAGCGACCAGTATTAAAGTGGCTGAAGCGGCAAAAGTAATTGAAAATACCCAGCGTGATGTCAACATTGCCCTGATTAATGAACTGGCCGTTATCTTTAATAAAATGGGAATTGATACCGAAGCAGTATTGCAGGCTGCCGGTACCAAATGGAATTTCTTGCCATTCCGTCCAGGTTTGGTCGGTGGACACTGTATTGGTGTCGATCCATACTATTTGACGCATAAGGCTCAATCATTGGGTTTACATCCTGAAATTATACTTGCGGCACGTCGTTTAAATGATCGAATGGGGGAATATGTTGCGACACAATTAATTAAAGAAATGGTAAAAAAACGCATTCAAGTAGTTGGCTCAAAAATTTTGGTGATGGGATTAAGTTTTAAAGAGAACTGTCCAGATATACGTAATACTAAAATTGTAGATATGGTTAAAGCTTTAAAAGAATATGAGCTTGATATAGATATCTATGATCCTTGGGTAAATGTCGATGAAGCATTTAATGAATATGGTATTCGTCCCCGAGAAGATATTAAAATTAATAATTATGATGGAATTATAGTTGCTGTATCTCATAAGCAATTTTTAGAGATGGGAATCAAAAATATTATAAAATTTTCTAAAGAGAAAAGTGTAATTTTTGATTTAAAAAGTAACTTTGAAATATTGGAAAACGTAATCCGTTTATGATCAACATATTTCAAAGTAATTTAAGTAAAAGTATTAAGTATATTTTAAGTCAAAAGTTGATTAAAATATTGATTAATTTACTTGTTTTTTTAGTATTAGGTATTATCCTAGAGCCTGAGATATATGGGATATATAGTCTTCATTATGCTTATGCCCTATTGGGTTGTGCAATAGTATCAGGTGGATTAGATGAGTTAATAATGAAAAAACTCTTAGATAGTAATCCACCTACACTTTTGGAGATGATTTTTTTAAAGTTTATTTATCTTGCAATTTTTATTTTACTTACTTTAGCTTTTTTTGAGTCACTTTCTGAAAAATTTATATATTTGGTGGGGGTGGTTTTTAGTATATTTATTATATCACATGCTAAAATTGAATCTCAGGCAAAAGGTAAAAATTTATCTATATATGTAATTTTGATGACTTTATTTTTTTCACTAATAAAGATATATTTTATTGGTAAAGTAGAAAATCAAATTTATTTTTTGGGTTTGATTTTTGCCTTAGAAAATATTTTTATATCTTTTGTTCCTTTTTTATTTTTAATAAATAGAAAAGAAAATAAAATTAATTTAATGAGATTCTTAGAGTGTGTAAAGTCCTGTTTGCCCTTATGGTTATCCTCAGTTTTATTTATATTAAGTGCTAGAGTTGATTATTACCTATTAAATAAATACTTTGATGTGTCTACATTAGGCACATATTCCTTAGTAAGTAGACTTATTGAACAATCTTATGTTTTGCCAAATATTATATTTAGTTCAATGATGGTAATGATTGTATATAAAAGTAATAATAATCAAAGAAATGAACTTTACATGTATAGGATGGCTTTTTATGGTGGTCTATTACTAGGGATACTAGTTTTTATATTCTCTAGCATCATACTTTTTGTTAAAAATATTTTAGATATTTATTGGTATTTAATAGCTTTTTTTCTTAGTTTATGCATTCCATTTGCAAGTTTAAGAGTGGCAAATAGTAAATTTATTATAATTGATAATATGAATTCAGTTTATTTAAAAAGGACAATTTTAACATTTTTATTTAGTATCATTATAAGCACTCTTATGATAGATAAATTTGGAGTAATTGGTTTGTCTATTTCTGTATTGATGACAATTTTTTTCTCTAGCCTACTATTTGATTTAATCTCTACTGATACAAGGAAATATTTTAAAGTGAAAATAGCAGCAATATCACTATTAAAGGAATAGGTGAATGTTACCATATATTCTTTTGGCTATTTATTTATTAATTTGTATCTTATTGTCATTCATTCTAAAAAGAAAAAAATCTATATTATTAATTATAGGTTTATCACTATTTTGTGCTTTAAAAGGTATAGAGGTTGGTAGTGATAATTATATGTATGAAACAATATATGAAACACTTTCGGATTATAAATCATCAAGATTTTATGGAAGTTTAGAATTTGGATTTATATATCTAGGATATATGTTTAATAAAATTGGGCTTAGTTATTTCTATTTTGTATTTTTTCTAACATTTTTATATCTTTATTCATTTAATAAGCTTAATAAAAAACTATCAGAAAATTATTATTTAAGTTGGATAATATTTTTATTTTTTGCACATTATACTTTCATTTTTAATGGTCTTAGGCAAGCTGTAGCCATAGGTTTGTGCTGGTTAAGTTTATATGCTTTTTTAAATAGGAAAATCTTATATACGATTTTACTAATCTTTGTTGCCTTGATGTTTCACACTAGTGCAGTGATATTTTCAATTGTTATATTGTTTTTTTATATAAAATGTATTTATAGGAAATATTTTTCTATACTTTGGACTGTTTTTTTTATATTTGGCATTAACTTAATATTTGGTTTTGCCGGGCAAATTAATGAAAGATATGAGGGTTATGCAGAATTTAAATCGGAAGATACTGGTGTTGGAGCCTTATTTTTCTTATTTTTTAATCTCATTACTTTATTTTTACTTTCTAAGATTTTAAAAATTAAGAATGAAAGTTTTTATATAATGTTAAATATATTATATTTAGGCTTTGTGATTGTTTTTAGTTCTTTTTTATACGGATTTTCTGCTTCAGGATTAATGAGGCTTAGTAGATATTTTGTTTGGACATTAATTTTTCTTTGGCCTATTATTTTTTTAAAGATTGATATGAAATATAGGCCCTTATCTTATCTAATTTTCACTCTCTTTGCTTTTTTTTATTACCTATTGGCTACGTATAGCTATGGTGAACTTGTTCCTTATTATATAGGATAATTATGAATATTTTACATATTGTTGGATCTCTTGACGTAGGTGGTGTAGAAAAATGGCTATTAAATCTGTGTGAAAATCAACATAAAAATAATATATATATATTGTGTAATTCCTCTCGGGATGAGGAATTTAAACTGGAAAATCGATTTAGAGATTCAGGCTGTATAATTATTAAAACTAAATTCAGTAATAACTTTGTAAAGGATTTCTTGAAATTTAAAAACATTATTTTGAGTAAAAATATACAAGTTGTTCATGCGCATCAACATACTTATAATGGCATTTATATGCTTTACGCTAGTATTTTAAAAGTAAAAAAAAGAATATCACACATGCACTCGATGCGAAGTGAAAAAAGACTCCATAGAATTCTATATAAAAATATTATGTTATATTTAATTAAAAGATTTTCAACTAATTTGATAGTAGTATCTAAGCAGGTAGGTGATTACTTTTTCAAAAATAATAAAACTAAAGTGATTCATTGTGGTTTTGATTTAAGTAATATTGATAAATTTAAAGAAATTTACTCTAATGAGAAAAAATTAATTCAAATTGGCCGATTAGTACCTGAAAAAAATTTTTTATTCTCCTTAGACGTCTTTTATGAGTTATTAAAAATTAATAAAGAGTATGAATTTTATATAATTGGAGATGGACCAGATAAAAATAAGATTATTAATAAGATTAATGCGTTAGGTTTAGAAAAAAACGTACATTTACTTGGTTATAGAGAAGACGTTATTGATTTATTAAATAATCATAAAGGAATTGTATTATTTCCCTCTTTATGGGAGGGTTTAGGTTTAGTTGCTATCGAAGCTCAGATCAGTGGAAGACAGTGTTTATCTTCTAGTAATGTACCTATTGAAACTAATATTGGTGGAAATACCTTCTTGAAAGGTTATGATGTCAGCCAATGGTTATATGAAATTATTAAAATATCAAATAATAAAAGTAGATTAAATGAAAATTTATCTAATTTTGATATATTAACTAATATAAGTGATCTCGAGAAAATTTATGAGTGTTTCGACTAAGAACGTCTGTATTATGATGCCTGCATATAATGCTCAAGAAACTATAAGTAGAGCATTAAAATCTTTACAATTTCAGTCTTATTCTAACTGGAATTGTATAATTGTTGATGATGGTTCGACTGATGCAACTGTTAAAATTGTAGAGGAATTTATTGTTAATGATAATAGGTTTAAAATTGTTAAAATGGAAAAAAATATGGGAAGAGGATTTGCTAGAAAACTAGCCCTCTCCTATTGCTTAAAAAATGATTGTGACTTTATTGCTATGTTGGATGCAGATGATTGGTATTATCCAAATAAATTGAAAAATCAAGTAGACAAATTCATCAAAAACCCTGACATAGATGTAATATCTTGCCGTATGGCGGTAGTTGATAAAAATTCTAATATCATTGGTGTTCGAGGTAATGTTAATAATCCAGTAAGTACTTTTTATCAGCCTAGCAATGTTCCAATGCCTCATGCCTCTACTATGTTTAGAAAAAGCATTGTTGGTGAAAATACATATGATACAAGTTTAAAATATGGTCAGGATATGGATTTTTTGAGAAGAATTCTTTTAGATAGAAAATACTTACTAATTAATGAAATTGGCTATGTTTACGAAGAGGGTTATTCAAACAATTTTCTAAAATCTTTTCTAAGCTATTTTTACAGTGCTAAATCTTATTCTAAATTTTTTAAAAGATTTAAATTATTCATTAGCTTGAAGATTATAACTGAATATTTGAAAGCTTTTAGGTTATTAGCTTATTATATTCTTGGTAGATATGAAACAGCAATTCAAAATAGGTCTAAAAAACCAAATCAGCTTGAAATTTTAGAATTTTTAAAAGCTAAAAAATATTTAGATGAGTTGAAATAAAAGTGAAAAAAATTTGTTTTATTATGACTGATGCTATTTCTTTTAATGGCTTATGCAGAAATCAATTGGAATTTTTTGATAAAAATATAGATATTGATATCACCTTACTCTGTGGTGGGAGCGACAGTGATTTAGATAAACTATATAAAAGAAATGTAGGGAAAGTATTGCACTTTCCATTATATAGAAAACCTAATATAGGAAAAGATATATTCTGTTTATTTAAATTATTTTTTTTCTTTTTATTTAATCGATTTGATCTTATTGTTTATTCTACTCCTAAAGCTTTGTTGCTCACTTCACTTGCAACTTTTTTTACATTTCAGAAGAATCGCTTAGCAGTTGTACAAGGTCGAGTATATGAAAATGAAAAGGGTTTAAAAAGAAAAATATTTCAAATTCTTGATAAATTCACGTTTCTGTTTTCAAGTAAGGTGATCTTCGTTTCTGAATCGGTTATGCGCAAATCTATTGAGGAAAAACTACTTAACCTGAATCCTGTTTAAGCCAACTATTCGATTACTCGAATGGTTGGCTTATTTCTGTGGCTCAATTGATATGCGCACAATGAAGCATAA
>NZ_JAMXYB010000051.1:0-9670 GCF_024129495.1 Acinetobacter sp. S4400-12
AAGCACAAGGACTGTAAGGTACGACAGGAGTTATACCGAGCGAACCAATACGAAAAACCCCGGCAGGATGCCGGGGTTTTTTATTATCTAATTTTTTAAATCAAGGTTGGATGAGCATCCAGAATGCGGATCAGCGTTGCTACTGGGCCGAGGTTAGTGAGAGATTGAGATTCCTGTTAGCAAATAACAGTTACACAGAATTTTGACTGGGTTCAAATATTAAACCCAGTCAAAACAGGTATTAACTTATAAACTCAAAACCAACTTGAACAGCATAAAGACCACCGTTTATAATTTTTGACAGTTTTGTAATAATGCGTAGCCACCTTTAGATTTTTTTAAATCTAACAAAGAGTAGACCATTGAGTCTCCAAACACGCCATCATTAATAGTTCCTACGCTCAGTAAGTAGTTATTATTGGAGAATACTGGATTATTTTTTTTACTATATTGATCATCAAAGTTTAGCTGTTGTGAAATATTATCGTAAGTCACTGTCGCACTAGTTTTTTGGTTATTAAAGTGGTAGGTTACGCTTAGATTTTCGTTGCTATCACACTTGTAATTGACGACATAATTTTGCTGGTTAGATGGTTGCTGCTGGTCAGTGATAAAGGCTTTCAAATTAAATTTTATTTCGGTGCTTGCATGCTTACGGGCATCATTGCGTGTTTGGCTTACGATAAGCTTATAATCCCCTGTATAAGGCAGGACTTGGAAATCACCAGAGAGTTCACTAGTTTTATTGTTATTTCCAAGATACAGTAAATTTAATACCACATCGTCTGATGTGTTTTGTCTTACTACTCTTAATACTTGATTAGCTTGTGCATGGAATATATATTCCTTTGTATCATAGCCAGTAATACTGCCCTTAATATCCAAAACTTGGAGGTTAGCAATATTACTGTGACTATTTTTATGAGAAGTCTCGACTGCATTAGTATACTGACTATTGTTATCAGGTGTTGTGTTACAGCCTGATAGAGCAGCTATACACGACATCACCAATGCAAGGGCGAGTATTTTCTTTGATTTCATCTTAAAACCTTTCGTATTAAAAAATAATTGATTATTTTAACATCCAAAATAGTTGAGTTTATTGACGTCGGAAAAACTATATATTACATCCATAACTACCATGTACTGACAGTATGTTCACCTCAATTACTAAAAATAAAGAAATGAGCAAGCATCAGCTCAACTACATTTCTATTTTTAATTCAGTTCGGCTTTGCTGCATAAAGAGCTGAAAGATAGACTTTGAAAATTATAAAAATCGGAAATTTATGATATAAAAAATGTGCTCGACGATGTCGAAAAGCCGACTTGGAAACAAGTCGGCTTTTTTAAGCAACTTGGTAATATTCTCTAAATGATAATGGTTTAAAAAGTAGGTATTTATTGATTTTTACTATTTTATCAAAGACTCTATTTCGAAAACTATCCCTCAATTTTTGTGGGTTAGAGCTTACAAAGATATCGGCTTTTTTTGGTTATTTGGAATAAGACTAAGTTGCCTAACAGATTGGTATATATCACAATTTTATTATTTATATGATTTATATAAAATAAGCAAAAAGAATTTTACTATAAGGAAATCATGAGAAAAAAGATTACCTATCTAGCTGGGGCTATGACCATAGTTTTACTAATAGCGGTGATTAAACATGAAAATGAAGTAAAGGGGGATGAACAATTTAGATATTTAGATTCCATAGCATCTAAGCAACCTTAGTAAAATTGCACTTATATTTAGAAATACTAGATCATATAAAAACCATTATTTAACATAAAATCTCTTATTCGAAATTCAGGCTAACGCCCCTATACAAGGTCACACACCTTACACTTTTTTAAAACTTGATCGCGGATCTGACTTTAGAAATGAATAGATCAATTGAATTTTGGTTCTTGGAAAAATCCAGCAGTAGCCCATTTACTTTAGATCGGATCTCTTTGGGATCAGTCAGTTCTCCATTCATTAAGTTTTTCAGTAGTGCACCCACTTTATTCATATCTGCTTTTAGGCTACGGATCTCCTGGATTGTTTTTACATCCGTCAGGCTTTTAGGCTGGTAGCCCAAACCAAGATCACGCAAATATTGAGAAGCTGATAAATTTCCCTGAGCAGCATTTTCTTCAATTTGCTTTTTTTCAGCTTCAGTTACCACAACTTGAATTACTTTTTGGCGTATCCGTTTTGGCTTTTTCTGTTCAGTCATTTTTCTATTTCCAGTACATTTTGGCTATGCCAAAAGCTCCGCAGGACAAGATGCCACGTTGAGCTGAAAGCGAATAAGTCGGGTAATTTATATAACCAAGGCTTGCCATGTTATATAACATTACACATCTTGCCAATATCACTGAAAGTTCAATTGCACATAAACGCATATAATTGCACATCAAAATGAATAAAAACCATTTAAAAGCTTATAGTTGCAGATAATTTCATATAAAATCGTATAAAAGCTCTTAATTGCATATAGTTGCATATAATTGCATGAATTAAAGAAAGAGGAAGTCATTATGGTCACTAGACATGGCGCTAAAAAATTCATCATCTCTGTATTACCTGAAATAGAAAAACGGCTAGAAGCTGGTTATACAATTAAGGAAATCCACGCTGATTTACCTGAGCTAGCGAACAATATTTCTTACAGTTCAGTTTTGCGAAATTTGAATAAAATGGGAATGAGTGAAAAAAAGGTACATTTACATAAAATAGAAAAATTAGAGTCTCAGGATATGGTCCCTACTTCTAATGAAAAAATGAAAATGACGAATGCAGAAAGAAATACAGAAAAATTGAAGACTAAAAAACCTGTTTTTTCTTATGACCCTCATACAAAAGGTAAAGATTTTATCTAATCACTATAAAACTTAGCTTTTAAATGCACTCATTTGCGATTTAAGCTCAAATTCACATAGGAAGGTACAGAACGAGTGTCTACGAGTGAAATCGCTGAAATTCGCGCTTATACCCTCTGAAAAACAGCTTTTTAGGCTGTGAAGCCTAAATAAGCATAAATCACATACAAAAAATTGAGTCTAGATCGAGCGCAGCGAGTAAAAAAGCTCTATGAGCGAAGCGAATTCATCGTGCTTTTGCTTTTTCTTAAAGTCACAACGAGATAAGCCAAAAAATTGCCCCGACGAATCGAGCGAAAGCGAGATTCAATAGAGTTTGAGCGTAGCGAAAACCAAGGGCAATTTTTCATGATTTGGGCTTTTAATTATTTTAAAGTTTTTAAATGCTTTTAGATATGCTGAAAGCCTTTGCTCACAATGCTTTTAAGGGTTATATGACACCGTTTACCTTGCAATATGACACCGTTTACCTTGCAATATGACACCGTTTACCTTGCAATATGACACCGTTTACCTTGCTTATAGCACTAAAATTAATTATTGTGTCATAGCATAATAATTAATACTGGTGCTTCATGAGAGAATTAGTGGTAAAAGACAATGCCTTAATCAATGCAAGCTATAACTTGGACTTAGTAGAACAACGTTTAATTTTACTGGCTATTGTTGAAGCAAGGGAAAGTGGGAAAGGGATTAATGCTAATGATCCCCTTGAAGTACATGCCGAAGGCTATATCAATCAATTTGGTGTACATCGCAATACTGCCTATCAAGCATTAAAAGATGCCTGTAATGATTTATTTGCTAGACAATTTAGTTATCAAAAAATAAATGAAAGAGGGAATATTGAGAACTATAGATCCCGTTGGGTTAGTGAAATTGGATATGTAGATAATGAAGCAGTGGTTAAGCTTATCTTTGCCCCCGCCATAGTCCCATTAATTACACGTTTAGAAGAGCATTTTACTAAATATGAATTACAGCAAGTTAGTAATCTCAGTAGTGCTTATGCTGTCCGCTTATATGAACTATTAATTGCTTGGAGAAGTACCGGTTCTACTCCAGTTATAGAGCTAAGTGATTTCCGTCAAAGAATTGGTGTACTCGATACAGAGTACAAGCGTATGGAGCGCTTTAAAACTAGTGTACTTGAGCTTGCTATTAAACAAATAAATGAGCATACGGATATCACTGTAAAATATGAACAGCATAAAAAAGGTCGAACAATTACAGGTTTTTCTTTTACGTTTAAACAGAAGAAAAAGGATAATCCATCAATAGAAAGAGATCCGAATACCTTAGACCTTTTTTCAAAGATGACCGATGCTCAACGGCATATGTTTGCAAACAAACTTTCAGAACTCCCTGAAATGGGTCGCTATTCACAAGGAACTGAAAGCTATCCTCAATTTGCTGTTCGTATTGCTGAGATGCTACAAGACTCTGAAAAAATCAAAGAACTATCCCCATACCTAAAAAAAGTGGGATACATGCCATCAAATAAAAAGGACACCGTAAATGGCTAAGTTATCGCTAAGTGAAGTATCTAAAAAATTTCATATTGATAGGTCAACCATTTATAGAGCTGTACGTAATGGGCGTTTATCACGCTCTAGTGATGGTCAATTTGACCTTTCGGAAGTGATTAGATGCTTTGGAGAGCCTGAGCAAATATCTCAACAAATTGAACCATCTAAATCAGATAACGATGAATCTACAAAAAAACTCATTATTCATTTAGAAAATGAAGTTAAAAAATACCAAGAACGTGAAGAGCGTTTAATGCAGCAAATCGACCGTATGCAGACGCTTATTGAGTTAAAAACTGTTGCACCCGCCACGGCAGCGCCACAACAAGATGCTACGGCATGCGACACCGATATGCCACAGCATGCGACAACACAACAAGACAATGATAATAAAAAGAATAATGAATTAAATATTGTAGAAAATGTGGCAGTGCCACAACAAGAAACTACAGCATACCACACCCAAACGCTACAGCATGCCACGTTGCAAAATGTGGCAGTGCCACAACCTAAAAAACGTGGCTTATTTGGCCGTGTGCTGAATGCTGTTTTTGATAATGACTAAGGGAGAGAGATCATGCCGAAACTGAAAGACATTGCCCTGGGAATTATTGTGGCTCCGCTGCTGATCCCGATCATGCTGATTGCATCGTACCAGGATAAAAAGGCGCTGAAGAAAGAGCTGGATGAACGCCAAAAAGAAAAAGACCAGGCATCCTGATTATTCAATTGAGCTAATCAAAGTCGTGAAACATTGGTCAAAGAATAGGCGTGGAACGTGAATAATCATGAAAAAGCCGATCTAGTGCGCTGAACCCTAGAACGGCTTTGACTAAGATATTGATGCTTATAGGAAAATTTCAAGCATTTCGTATAAGGTGTATTATGTTAATTTTAGGAAATCTTAAAATTAACATAAGTAGAAATTTATTTTAGGCAAGTGACTAAGTCAAAGATATCTTGCCCATTTAATTCTTACGCGTTCAGTATTATTATTATTATTTTCAGTAGTATCATCTTGTCCTCCAGGTAGAGTGATTGTAGTATTTTCTTGGGTAGTTCCAGCAAAATTAATATCTGTAGAACCACCTAATGATGAACCACTATCCTTTCCAAGGGCGGCTGCAAGAATTGAGCCTTTTAAACTAGTTGATCCACCTGTAATAATCTTATTGCCTGCAATAATGTTACCTTCAACTTTAGCTGAACCATTAAATGTAATATCACCACCATCATATGAAAGTACGCATGTTTCTAGAGATATAGAATTTGAACACGAACCGGCTAATAGACCAATATTACCTATACTTGCTGGAATAAGAGAGCTGGATGAACTACATAAATTAGTTGGCATATTAAAGTTTGAACTATTGCAAGTTGTTTGACTACCAACATAGTTTGGAGCTTTCAGTTCAATATTACCATTTCCATACTTAATATTTTTAGTACTAATTATTGTGTTAGTGTAGTAACCACCTGAAATTTCAATGTTTCCTTTAAAAAATAAAATGCCTGGAGCAAGAGAAGACTGTGAACTTTGAGTGTCTTTGAGTATCCACGTGTCATTTTCATATTTAATAATATCAGGACCATTATCAACTCGACGTCCTAGATTAGCTACGATATTTGAAGTGCAAAAACCATTTGTATCTATAGTTTTACACAAGTAACCCCAAGACCTTTGATTATTTAAAGTACGTTGCCCGATATAATATTCGCCTTCAGGAACACTTTGAACATTTCTAACATAAACTATAACTTTATTTTGATTATTAACACTAAATACATAATTTGCTTGTTCTTCATAAAAAAGTGCATTTACCAAAGGTTTACTAGCCATTGTGACAGTAACTAAAGCTCCTGTTGGATTCGCGACCTTTGTTCCTGCTGGTATAGTTTGAATTTTTTGAGGAAACTTATCAGTACAATCTGAAAATGATACTGCTTTGAGTAATGTAAAGTCAGTCCAATTTTTTTGAACACAAGTTAATACATCACCACTGGTAGCATACGCTAAGTTTTTTCCATTACTTGAATGATTAATTTTTAAATTAGCTAAAGCTTTTTCAATAGATGCATTAGTAATACTTATATTTTCTCCTGCTATAGCAGACCCAATTTTTGAATTTCCTCCTGCAAAAATGGATGATTTAGTATCAATACTATTTACAGCACCACTACTATCAATTGTTACATTCTTATCTGCATAGATATCACCTTCTGACCAAGAGCCATCTGTTATAACTGTACCTTTTGATGAAATAAGGTTTACATGACCACTACCTGATAAATTTACATTTCCATTAGAGTAAATGTTTTCTAATCCTTCGATACCTGCTCCAGAAATATTTACGTCGCCAATTACATTTAAAGTTTTTATACCTTTAATTGAGTTAGCTGTAAAATTTCCAGCGACATTAATAACTGCACGCTCATTATCGCCATTAGATAGAGTAATACCGCCTTTAGCATCAAGGTTCCCGTAGAAATTCATTGCACCTGGAAATGAAGTGTTATGACCTGAACTATTATTTTCTGGTGTAGAGTCAGAAGTGAAGGAAATTTCGTAAACGATTTGTATTGTGGAAGATGCTTCAGACTTTTCGCTTACATTCTGAATATTTGCAGTCACACGGTATTGTTTGGGATCATTACTCGTTTCAATACTGCTGATATTATTTACTTTCAGCTCACGACCACCTTGAACGTTAAGTGTCAAATTTTGATTATCCAATGATGCAATACCTGCCGCATCTAAGCTATTTAGATATTTTCGAAAAATCTCTACACCTGTCCAAGCTCCTGACTGAGCATTAGTTAAAGCATGACTCGAAACTAAACTTTTCTGAGAGGTATTAATATAATAAGCTGTTCCTAAAGCTGAAGCTGCAATAGCCAATGCAACGAGTAAAACTACAAGGACAGTTGCAAAACCACGTTGTGCATATGGGGTGTATTTATTTTCTATTGTCATTAGCTTTACTCGTTAGGAAGCAATGTTTAAGAGGCAAATAGGAACTTGAACTGTTTCCAGTCCCGCAATTTTTTGAGTACTAGTTTTTGCAGAAATAATAATTAATGGGTACTGGGAACTTTCCTCTATTGTTCCTGCTCCAAATGGAGTGCACGCAGATGTAGTCTGGCTAAATGTAATCTGTTGTGGATTTGATTTGTCAGTAGAAAAATCTACTAGGTTGGCCAGAGTACTTTGTACTTTCCACTTAAATGAACCTAAATTTAAGGTTCCATTACAAGGAGCACCACTATCATTTTCAAAACCCTCAAGCAAAATAAATCTTCTTTTTTTATTATCTGAACTTTCAACATCAGCAAGTCCTTGGCAAACTATATTCGTGCCATTGTTATAACGCCATAACACAGCTGATATATTTTTTGATCCAACTTGAATAGTTGTGGTTAATAAATTATTTGAACCATCTAAACCAAAGCCTGCATTTTGTAGAAACATCTGTGCAGTCGTTAAGCCGGCTTGTAACTGAGTATCATGGGTTGCAGCTATACGAGACTCAACACCAGTTTTAACTATAGTACGGTAAGAACTAAGCAATGCAAGAATACATAGCATTGAAATCAGTAAACCTATTAATAAGCTAATTAACGTTGTACCCGATTGATACTTCATTTTAATGCTTCTCCCACAGTAACTTTTCCACCTAGAGAGGCACTTTCAATTTCAAATTTAATAGGCTGTTTTTCAGTAATTGTTTTGTTATAAGTAGAATTAGCAGCATTATTAACAGTAACTTCCATTGATTCACAAGTTACTGTGATTTCAATAACTTCTGTTTCTTTTGGGAGGACAATAGTAGGTTTTGAAGTACCTGTACACCAAGCATTTTTTTGTTCAACCGTTGCATTTTGCAGTTTGGTACGCAACTCATTAATTACGATGTATTGCAGATTATTTTGCTGTTGGCTTACAAGCATGCGACCAGTGCTATATACGGCTCCTAAAATAACAATACTCGATAATGCAACAGCAATAAGTGCTTCTAATAAACCAACACCATTTTGGTTTACTTTAATAGAAGTTATTCGTTTCATTGAGAGATCCATTACTCATCGTAAGTGATAAGTTAGTTTTACAGTTGCCTGTAATGTCAGTCGAAACTTGACCAAAATGATTGAAAGAGAAACATTTGAAATCATTAGAATTAGCATCTTTAATTTCGATTGTTTGGCTTAAAGGGTAGCTAAATACAATAGTAGTAGTACAACTAGCTGATTCCGTGGCGGTAGCTTTATGTACAGAAAGCTCTTTCTTATTCTGATCAAAACAAATTTGGCTTGCAGCGTAATCCATACTTTTGGAGAATTCATTGCGAATCGCTGTAGATTTAGCTAGGTCCATCGCACTTTTTAAAGACATGGTAGCCTTATCCAATTCTGCTTGTTTAGACCATAAAGCTGTTAATGATGTTCCAGTCACTACTAAAATAGCCAATATAGTAATTGTCACCATAAGCTCTATAAGGCTTACACCGCGCTCTTTTAATCTAGGGGTTACCATGTGGTTTTACCATCACAGCTAGTTGTTGCAGTTCTTGAGTTAGTATTATTAATTGTTAAAATACAGCCGTTAAGATTGCTAGAATTTTTTGCAGTTGCTTTTAATTCATAACCTTTTCCACTATCTACTTTGGTACTAGAGAATTCAAAAATATCAGTTTTGCTTGCAGACCATTGGGGGAACGCATTGGAAGCACTAAGGGCACTTGTAGTTGTATAGTCTTGATTAGGATAAGATAAATTACGTTGATAGTAATTTTCAAAAACTAAGCTCAAAGCAACTAAGTCTGTCTGAGCAGCTTTAATATTGGTTCTTTTAATATAATTTTGATATGAAGGTAGTGCTATTGCGGACAGGATTGCCACAATTGCGATTGTCACCATTAACTCTATAAGTGTAAAACCATTATATTTATAAGGTTTTTTTCTAAATTTATTGTGCATGAGAGATAAATATATAAATATTAATAAATTGTGAAAATTATCACACTTATTATTTAATATTTCAATGAAATGGCTGGTTAATCCTTTTTCAATACTTTTTATATAAACGAAATAAAATCAGCTTCACTAAGATTTGATCTTTTCTTAACTCTTAATAGAAATAAATCTCTAAAAAATGAAAAGTTACACCAAATTAACCTCCATTGTAAGCGTCCGCTGAACCCCATGCCTATTTTTTAATTTGAGTTGGATTTCCAGCGATGTGGCAGTAATTCTTCTATTTGGGTCGCTTTATG